>JAJZRZ010000015.1 GCA_021850085.1 Actinomycetes bacterium
CAGGCTACCTTTTACCCGTTGGATCGGGTTGTAGGGCGACAAGGTGGCCATGGAGCCCGACTTGGCGAGTGCGCTGCTCGCGGTGTTCGGAGAGGTTGCCGAGAAGTCGCAGCCAGGCGAGATCGCAGCCGACCCAGCGCGCGCCGCGGAGCTCTACGAACGCGCGATCGAAGCCCAGCGCGCGGGTGACTGGGCGGCCTACGGTGAGTACCTCGAGCAGCTGGGAGCAGTGCTTGCCGAGCTGGCCGGCGAGAGCACGCCCACGCCGGAGCCGTGATCGTGAGTCTCATCTAGCTGTTACGAAAAGCGATTCTGTGGTAAATTACCCCTCCGTGTGCTGAAAGAGGAGGTTGCACGGCGTGCGCGAGCGAGCCGAAGGGCCGCTGCGCGGGACCGGCGACGTGAGCCTCCCCGACACGGAAACGTGTGGACGACGCATCGATGGGCATGCGGCGTCCGAAAGGATCACGGTCCACACCACTAACAGCAGAAGCAGTGCTTGACGTGGCCAAGACGGCGGATCGCTCGCAGATCCGCGAGGCCAGGAGCGCGGCGACATGCTTTCCTCCCCCTTCTTCCGTGTCGTCGTCTGCCTTGGGCCGCCGTCTGTCCTGTAGCCGTCGATGGAGGACAGTGTGAAGGTAGCGAGTACGCGGGGCACCGGTTTGATATCGGCCGCGGTCGCGGCGATCGTCGTATCGCTTGCGATCCTGGCCGGAGCCGGGCTCGTCCCACCCCATTCGGCCTCGGCCGTGGTGCCGGAGACCGGCGGCGCGTTGCGCGCTCTGGCTCCCGCCGAAGAGCCGGACAAAGCCGACGAGATCCGCGAGCCATCAGGACTCGTCGTGGGTGCGCAGAGCGCACGGAGACCGACGAGGATACGGCCGGCGGTCACACGGACGGTCAGCGGGGCGATAGGGGCACCCGCACAGGCGGCTCCGGCCGATGGCTGGCTGCGGGCCAAAGCGTCCTGGTACGGCCCGGGATTCGTTGGCAACACGATGGCGGGCGGCGGCACACTGGAGTGGGGCAGCATGGTCGTCGCGCACCGCTCCCTGCCGTTCGGGACCCGCATCGAGTTCCGCTACAACGGCAACACCTGCATCGCGGTCGTTCAGGACCGCGGCCCCTTCACGGGCGGCAGGACCTTCGATCTCGGTCCGGGCACCGCGGCCACTCTCGGCTTCTCGGGCGTGGGGACCGTGGAGTACCAGATAGTTCGATAGCGTCTGGAGCAGTGGACGGCGTGCGGCGTCATGACAGGACGCCGCACGCTCCCGACCCTTGCGGTAGGGTCACGCTACAGGAGTTGGGGTATCTTCGTTACTGGCATGTTCTGGTGTGAGGAGGAATCCATGACGGAGAGCCGTCCGGCTCCTGGAGGTCCCAAGTCAGGCATCGAAAGCATCATCGATGCCGTCGCGGACCTGCTCCAAACGCTGGTGGACTGGCTGCGGCAGGAAGCCGCGGCCATCGTTCGCGACAAGATCGTCCTGCCGATCCAAAGGCTCGGACTGACGCTCGCTTCGGCCGCCGCCGCCGCCGCGCTGCTCGTGGTCGGCCTGATCTTCATCGCGGTGGCCCTGTACCTGTTCCTCGCCCGAGCGGTCGGGCACCCGTTCGCGCTGCTGATCATCGGCGGAGCGTACGTGGTGGCCTCTGGTGTGTTCCTGGTCATCAAAGCGAGGTCGATGCAGAAGTGAACGAGATAGCTCAGTCTCCCGCCCCTCTCACCATCGATGATGTGCGCCGCAAAGCGACGCACATCCAGGACATGGCCGAGGCTCAGGTGCGGCACATCACCGCCGACCGGCACGCCCAACTCGTGATCGCGGGGGTGGTCGTGGTGCTCGCGGCCGTCTCCGTCGCCTACTACCTCGGGACCCGGCGGCGCTGAAGCGCCGCGGCCCCATTCGAGGCGCGATGCGCGTTGACCGTGTCACAGTGCTTCCCGAACGCGTCGATGTGCTGATAACCGTCGGCGGAGCCGAGACGCTTCGGACTTCGGCGGATGAGCGGGTTTCCGAGCGAGCGATGGAGATGCTTCCCGGTTTGGGTCGGCACAGGTGCGACAACAATCAGCGACGCACGTTCGCCGATGAGATCGGGGACACCGAGGTTCCCCATCTGTTCGAACACGTCGTGCTCGAGCTCATGGCGCTCGCGGGCTCACCGCGCAGCCTGAGAGGCGAGACGGTCTGGGACTTCCGCAGGGATGGTGATGGCGTGTTCCGCGTATCGCTCGAGTACGACGACGACCTCGTCTGCCTCGGCGCCATCAAAGCCGCCGGCCGGGTGGTGCGCTACGTGCTCGATGGCGGGAAGCCTCCCGACATCGGTGCCGAGCGCGAGGACCTGCTCGCACTTCGGCGCGTGCCCGCAACCTCGGGCGAACCGGAGGTTTGACCCGCCTTCGCGCCAGTGCTAACGTTGCTTGGCAACCTCGGCTGGGGCCGAGGCGCAGATGAGGTGGACGTGAGGGAAGAGGGCGCCATCAGCCCAGCCACCCCTCCGCAGGTCCCCCGCCAGGCCCTCTCACGTGAGCGGCGGAAGCGGGCGGCGTTCCCGCCGTTACCGGGAATAACGAGGTCCGGCGAGCATCATGTTTCGAAGCGCCGGACGAAGACAGGTGGTACCGCGGCGACCCTCGCCCTGTCGGCAGGGTCGTCTTGTTGTCTTCATGGCCGGCAGCGGCCCGAAGGAGCAACCGATGGGTACCGCCAGAGTGGTCTTCGACAAATGGAGCGACCGGTATGCCGTGCGGATGGCCGACGTCCGCTCCAGCGCCGTGCGGGACCTCTTCGCGGCGGCCACGCGCGAGGACATGATCTCCTTCTCGGGCGGGATGCCCGAGGTCGCCCGGGTCCCCATCGAATCGGTGGTGAACGCCGCTTCCTCGGCGTTGCGCGGTTCTGGGCGCGAGGCGCTGCAGTACGGCGCGTCCGAAGGCCGTGTGCAGATCCGCGCCGTGGTGAGCGAGCTGATGGCCGAGGTGGGCGTACGGCTCAAGCCGGAGGACATCGTGGTCACGGCCGGCGCCCAACAGGCGCTCGACCTGCTGGCGAAGATATTCATAGATCCCGGCGACACCATAATCACCGAGGGTCCAACCTACCTCGGCGCGCTTCAGGCGTTCTCCGCCTACCGGCCGTCGATCACGTGCATACCGATGGACGAGGACGGCATGCGCACCGACGTGCTCGCTGAGGTGCTCGGGCGCATCGGGCCGCGCGGCGCGAAGTTCATCTACACGATCCCGAACTTCCAGAACCCGACAGGGGTCACGCTCACGCCCGCACGACGGCGGGAGCTGCTCGACCTGGCGTGCCGTTACGACATCCCGGTGATCGAGGACGACCCGTACGGACGGCTTCGCTTCGAAGGCGGTCACTGCCTGCCGCTTCGCGCGCTCGACGACGAGGTGATCCACCTCGGCACGTTCTCGAAGATCTTCGCACCCGGTCTGCGGCTGGGCTGGGTCACGGCGCCGCATCCGGTCCTCGCCAAGCTGTTGCTCGCCAAGCAGGCTGCCGACCTGTGCGGCAGCGCGTACGCGCAGATCACCGCGGAGCGGTACTTCTCAGATCCCAAATGGCGCAAGGTGCTGCAGGACCTCACGCGGACTTATGCCGAGCGGCGCGACACGATGCTCGAGGCGCTCGCGGAGCACTTCCCCCCGGAGGCGCGGTGGACCGCTCCGGAGGGCGGCTTCTTCGTGTGGGTCGAGATGCCGTCGTTCCTGGACCTCAAGTCCATCCTCGCCGAAGCGGTGGAGCGCGGCGTGACCTACGTGCCCGGGGACGCGTTCTTCCCCGACGGCCGCGGTCGCAACTGTATGCGCCTCGGCTTCTGTTACGCGCAGCCGGAGAAGATCCGGGAGGGCATCGCACGCCTGGCTGAGGTGCTGGAGGACCGTCTCGAACTGTATCGGGCGTTCGCGGACGCCGGGGCGCTGCCCAACGTGCCACCGGCGCCGGAGAGGGGTTGATCGCATGCCGAAGGAGAAGATAGCGGTGCTGATGGGCGGGACGTCGCTCGAGCGCGAAATCTCACTCGTGAGCGGGCAGCGGGTGTGCGGCGCGCTCGAGGCGGAAGGGTACCGGGTGCTGCCGCTCGACGTGACGACCGAGCTGGTGCGTACGCTTCGCAGCGAGAGGCCGGATGTCGTGTACATCGCGCTCCACGGCACGTACGGCGAGGACGGCACCGTGCAGGAGCTCCTCGATTTCCTCGGCATCCCGTACACCGGGCCGGGCGTGGTGGCGTCTGCGCTGGCGTGGGACAAGGCGCTGTGCAAGCGCCTGTTCAAGGCCGAAGGCATCCCCACGCCGGCGTGGGTCTCCTTCACCACCGACGCCTTCAAGAAGATGGGCGCCGCCACCGCTCTCGATCTCGTTCCGGGCGCGGTCGGCGGGTTCCCGCTCGTCGTGAAACCGGCGAAACAGGGCTCAGCGCTCGGGCTCACGAAAGTCGAGCGGGCCGAGGACCTGGCCGAAGCGCTGATCACGGCGCTGTCCTTCGGCGACACGGCGATCGTGGAGAAGTGGATCGACGGCCGGGAGTTGGCGGTCTCCGTGCTCGACGGCCCCGCATCCCCTCGGGTGCTGCCGCCGGTGGAGATGGTGCCGGTGTCGGGCCTGTTCGATTTCTCGGCGATGTACACGGCGGGCGAGACGGACTACTACGTCCCGGCCCGCCTGCCCGAGGGGGCGCTGGCCGACGTGGTCTCGCAGGCCGCACGCGTGCACACGCTGCTCGGCTGCGAGCGGGTGAGCCGTGTGGACATGGTGTATGGGGAGGATGGCGTGCCGTATGTGCTGGAGGTGAACACCTCGCCGGGCATGACCGAGACCTCGCTGCTGCCGATGGCTGCCGCCGCAGTCGGCATAAGCTTCCAAGAGTTGGTAGCGCATCTGGTACGCTCTACACTGGATGATGGCGAGTGATGGGTACATACAAGCCGTCGGGCACCAGTTGACGTATTCGCACGAATTCGGAGGTGGACCACACTATGCATGACTATCGCAGGGGCGAGAGCATCCTCGGCGCGTTCATTCTGGGCGGCCTTGTCGGAGCCGCGCTCGGATTGCTGTTCTCACCGCGCTCGGGCCGCGAGAACCGCGAGTACGTATCGGCCAAGGCGCATGAGTACTGGGGCGAGGGCAAGGATCTCTACGAGACCTCTCGTGCGAAGGTCGTCGACGAGACCGAGGAGCTGCGACACAAGATCGATGCGGCTCGCGATCGGCTGAAGGAGCAGGTCGAAGCCGCCACCGAGACTGCGAAGGCCAAGGTCTCCGAGATGGCGAGCGCCGAACGCAGAATGGTGGACACCACCGAAGCGAAGGCGCAAGAAGCGCTCGACAGGCTGCAGCAGAAGACCCAGGCGCCCATCACGCCGGGCGCGGGTGTTGAGCCGACGCTCTAGTAACTCAGTCGGGTATCATGGGGCCGGTCGCCGTGTGAGGCGGCCGGCTCTTTGCCGTTCCTGCCCGCCGGGAGGTGATCCGTGCCGCGTCTGAGCTCCTACGAGCGCAGGGCTGTCGTTTCCACGAGCGGTCGGCGCCTCGGGCATGTGGAAGCTGTCCTGTTCCATCCGTCGCAGCCGCGGGTGGTGGGTGTGGAGATCGGGCGAGCGGCGGTCCTAGGCGTGATCGACCGCCGCTCGCACTTCGCGCTCCTCGGCCAGCTGGTGGCCCAGGGGTCCGATGAGTTCGGGTTCGCTTCGGAAAGGCTGCCCAAGGACCGGGACGGAGAGGCGGTGCTCGGCAGCAGCTGGCAGGACACGGTGATATGGCACGGGATGCCGGTGTGCTCGTCCGATGGCGAGACGGTGGGAGTCGTGCATGACGCGATCTTTTCGGCCGAGGACGGTTTGGTGAGTCGCTTGGTGGTCTCGACTGGCGTTTTCGGCGACGTGACTTTCGGACATCTCGAGGTCCCTGCCGAGTTCGTGAGCGGTTTCGACGGCAAGGCGGTGCGCGTGCTCCCCGGATTCGGCAAGCCGCGGGCCGAAGGCGCCGCCAAGGCGATGGCGGTGGGCACGACGGTTCTGAGGGTTCGCGCCGGACAGGTGGCCGACGGAGCGCTGCAGGTGGGCGTTGCGGCAGCCGGAGCGCTCGGCAGGTCGCTCAAGCGTGGCGCGGGGAAAAAAGCGATGGACAAGATCAAGTCACTCATGGGCGACGACGGGTAGGGCTCACGATCATGGCGCGCACGTTCATGGGGTTGAGTCTGGCCGACAGGGCGAGCCTTCCGGCTCGTTGCGCCGGCTGCGTGTACTGGGAGAGCCCCGAGAGGTTGCCGATCGAATGCGGCTCCGCGTGCGATGTCACGCTCGCGAACGACTGGGTGCGGCCCGTGGAAAAGGAGTGGGGCGAGTGCGGCAAGGTGGCCACGGAGGACGGGGAGTGTCTCGGCTTCATAAAGTATGCGCCGGCCCGCCATGTGCCGCAGGCGCGGCACATGCCCGCCGGACCCCCGCTCGGCGACGTACCACTGATCACGTGTCTGCACATCGCGCCCGCGGCGCGTCGGCACGGCCTCGGTGGCGTGCTGCTGCGCGAGGCGCTCAGGGACCTGGCTTCGCGGAATGAGAAATCCGTGCAGGCGTACGCGCTGGCCCGCCGCATGGACCTCGACTTGGCGCCCATGGTGGGAGTTGAGTTCTTGCTGCGAAGCGGTTTCACCGTCGTGCGGCCTCACCCGGAAACACCTTTGCTTCGAGTGGACCTGAAGTCGCTCGTCTCATGGGCGGACAATGTCGAGACCGTGCTCCAGTCTTTGAGACTGCCGGTACGCGTCCCGAAGCGGACCCCGGTGCCGCTCGGCCTCCTCGCGGGGGGCTCTGATGACTAACGGGTCCTCGGCCGGCGGGTCCGCTGCCCGCGTCTTCCGGTTTCTCGAGGAGCACGGCTTGGCAGCTGGGATCGTGCACTTCGAACAGTCCACGAAGACCGCGCAGCTTGCCGCTGATGCGATGGGATGCGAACTCGGCCAGATCGCCAAGTCGCTCGTGTTCGTGGCGGGCGACCGGCCCGTCCTCGCGCTCGTGGCCGGCGACAGGCGCGGCGACGCGGATGCCATCGCTCGTCAGGTCGACGCGAGCGAGGCGCGGTTCGCGGACGCCGAGACGGTCCGCGCCGCGACGGGCTATGCGATAGGCGGCGTCTCGCCGTTCGACCTGCCATCCGGCCTCACGGTGCTCGTGGACAGCTCGCTCGGACGCTTCGACACCGTCTACCCGGCGGCGGGCACGCCTTCGTCGATGGTGCGCATGACGTTCCGTCAGCTCGTCGAGATGACCTCTGGACGGGTATGCGACATCAGTCGATAGTGAGCGTGTGATCCTTCTTCATCGCATACCCCGGCGGGCGCGCGCCCTTGCGGGCGCCCTCGCAGGCCTCATGCTCGTGAGCGCCGCCCACTACGCATTCGCTGCTCAGCCGCCGGAGGAGACCGCGTTGGCGCGCCCGCCAGTCGCAGGACCGGTCGAGAAGAAGACGAACGACCGCTGGCTTCTTGGGCCGCTGTCGGTGGACGCACCGGCGGTCGCCCCGTTCCCGTCTCCGGCGCCATCCCCGCTCGCCGCGGCGACCGCCGAGGGACCGGAGGCGCCGATGGTGGCGCTCACCTTCGATGACGGCCCATGGCCCGGCCAGACCGAGCACGTCCTCGCCGTGCTGGCCGAGCGCAACGTGCCCGCTACCTTCTTCCTGCTCGGCAGTCAGGTCGAGCGGGCGCCGCATCTCGCGCTGGCGATCGTTACCGCCGGCCACGCGGTGGGCAATCACGCTTACAGCCACCGTCGTCTCGACAACGCGCCCGCCGATGTCGTGGAGTGGGAGATCGTGCACACGGCGAACAGGATCCAGGAGGTCACCGCGGTGCGACCCGGCTGGTTCAGACCACCGGCCGGCGAGTTCTGCGTGTCATCGTACGAGTGGGCTGCGCGGACGGGCTCGCGCCCGGCGCTGTGGACGGTCGACCCCCAGGATTGGCGGGACAGCACGACGGCCGAGGAGATCGCTGCGATCGTCTTGGGCGCCGCGCATCCCGGTGCGGTCGTTGTGCTGCACGATGGCGGTGGCGACCAGCGGCAGACGATCGCAGCCCTGCCCGCGATCATCGACGGGTTGCGCGCGGCGGGTTACCAGTTCGTCACGCTGGATCAGCTGCCCGGCGTCAAGGGTGCCTGGTAGGGCGCAGAGTGCGCGTGGGCGTCACCACGACCGACAGCCGCCAGTCCCGCTCGTCGCATGGCACCTCGTCCACGATCTGCTCATCGAACGCGATGCCGATGGACGGGACGGTCGGGCAGCTTCCTCCGAGCAGCGTGTCGTAGTAGCCGCGGCCGTACCCCAGTCTTCCGCACCGGGTATCGAAGGCGACCCCCGGCACGATGATCGCGTCGATCTCCTCGGCAAGGGCGCATCCGGCGGTCTCAGGCGGCTGCCGCAGTCCGAAGGAGCCCGTCACGAGCTGCGCCTGGTCGTCCACCCAGTGCAGGGCGAGACCTTGGACGCCTGCGACGCGTGGGTAGGCGATGTGTACGCCGTCGGCGCGCAGCGCAGCTTCGAGCGGACCGGGATCGGCCTCTTCGGGGGAGGCGCCGTACACGAGCACGGCGCGCACGCCCCGCATCTCGGGCAACGCCAGCACGCGGTCGGCGATGGCGTGCGCGGCCGCCTCACGCATCTCGGGGCCGATCGCCCGCCTGGCGGCACGTGCTTTGAGACGCAGCGTGGCTTTGCGCCGAGCGAGATCCTCTTCTGCCATCACGGCCCTCCTAACGCCCGATGCCCAGGACCGTCATGACCACCAGCGCGAGGGTGAGCGCTGTGGTCACCCCTATCGTGCTCCATCCAGCCAGGTTCGCGCTACGGCCGTTGGCATATCGGCCCATGATCCGCCGGTCGTTCGCGATCACCATCATGTATACGAGCAGGAACGGCAGCAGCACGCCGCCGATCACCTGTGAGAGGACCATGATGGTGATGAGATCCAACTCTGGAATGAGGATGAAGGCTGCGCCGAAGACGATGACGAACGTGTAGACGGCGTTGAACACGGGGGCCTCGGACCAGGCGCGGTCGATACCTCGCTCGAAACCGAACGCCTCGCACACGGCGTAGGAGACGGTCAGCGGCAGCACACACGCGGCAAGCAACGACGAACCGAGCAAGCCGAGTGCGAAGAGCTGCGCGGCGTAGGCGCCGGCTACCGGCGCGAGTGCACCCGCCGCGTCCGAGGCGGTGGCGATGGGTGTGCCTGAACCGTGCAGAACGGTCCCCGTGGTGAGCACGATGCACCACGCGATCACACCGGCCGCGATCGTGCCCGAGATGACATCGATCCGCTGCATTGGGAGGTCGCGAGGACCGACGCCTTTGTCGACGACGTTGGCTTGGACGAAGAACTGCATCCACGGCGCGATGGTCGTCCCCACCATCGCGATCGACAGCATCACGAACCCAGTCGTGACCTCGATGCTGGGCAGCACGGTCGCGCGAGCCACCTCGACCCAGTCGGGGCCCACGAGCACGGCAGACAGCACATAGGCTAAGAAGACCGCCGAGAGGCCGAGCATGACCTTCTCCACGCGGCGATACGAGCCACGGACCACGAGCAGCCACACAGCGAGCGCCGCCAAGGGCACGGCGACGTACCTGCTCACACCCAGGATCTCCATCGCAGAGGCGATGCCCGCGAACTCGGAGACCGACGTCGCCGCGTTGGACACCACGAGGGCGACCATCGCGAAGAACGAGGGGCGGATACCGAAGCGCTCCCTGATCAGTGCGGCGAAACCCTTGCCGGTGGCCGCCCCCATGCGCACCGCCATCTCCTGTACCACGACGAGCGCCATCGTCATCAGCGGTATCAGCCACAGCATCCGGTACCCGAACGTCGCTCCCGCCACTGAGTAGGTGGAGATGCCACCGGCGTCGTTGCCCGCGGACGCGGCGATCATCCCCGGGCCGATGACCCCGAGAAGCGCGAACAGCGGCGTGCGCCGCCTCGTGCCGGTGGGCGCCGTCACTCGCTACAGCCTCAGTATCAACACGCCAGCAGCGAACGCGAGGCCCAGATGGACCACCGTCCCGAAGAGCATCGAGGTCACTGCGAGCCCAGTGCCGCTCACGTGCCGTCCGGCTGCACCCTGTTGCCGTGCGAACTCGCCAAGCGCGGTCCCAGCGAACACGGTGAGCATCACGGCTATGCCAGTGGCCAGCCCGAATGGGATTGCGCCCATGACGAAGCGGTCCTCCGCCACATAGAAGATACCGAACGCGAGCAGGCCCGACGCGAGCGCCAGGACCGCGCCGAGCGCCGATTCCCTGAGAAGCCGCCTGCCCAGCCCGACGCGTTCCTCGCCTTCGGTGCTGCCGATGAGCTCTGCCACCGCCCGGGATGAGACGTCCTCGGCGACGCGGAGTACGACGGGGAGGACGATCGCGGCGAGCAGCAGGAAACCAGTTCCTGCCATAAGCGTAGTTTGGGTATGCGGCGCCATGCCCGGCGGAAAGCTCTCGCTGGTCATCCGGTTGACCTCCGCGTTCGCGCTCAGGGCTGCCAGCAGCACCACGCTCCAGATGATCGCCCACGCGCTGCGGCGCAGCAAGAGCCACCCCGCGCTGGCTAACGGGCCCGTGCCGTGCGTGGAGCCCGTGGCCAAGGCGAGGTCCTCGGCGGACTCCTCCTCCATGACATCGAGCGCGTCGTCGACCGTGACGATGCCGAGGAGCTTGCCATTCTCGTCCACCACAGGTAGCGCCAGCAGGTCGTACTTACTCATCGTCTCGGCCACGAGTTCCTGGTCGTCGTCGGGGTCGACGGTGATCACATCGCGGCTCACTAGCTCGGTCACGGGCGTAGTCGGATCGGAGACCAGCAAATCGCGTAGCGAGACGACGCCTTCAAGCCTGCGGTCCTTCTCCATCACGTAGATGTAGTAGATGCTCTCGTGTTCCGCGGTGGCGCCGGAGCGCAGGTATTCGAGCACCTGCTGCACCGTCATGTCCTCCGAGACCGTGGTCACCCTGGGTGTCATGATGCCGCCGGCGGTATGCTCCTTGTAGCCGAGCAGCGATCGGACGGTCCGCGACTCCTGAACGCCCATCAGTCGCAACAGAGTTTCGGCCTTTTCGTAGGGCAGATCGCCGATGATGTCAGCGGCGTCGTCCGGGTCCATCATCTCGAGGATGTCCGAGGCGTGCTGGCTGCCGAGGTCGTCTATGACGCCGGCCTGGAACTGGTCCCCGAGCTCGACCACGGTGCGAGCGGCTGCGGAGATATCGAGGTGCTCGAAGACCCTGGCGCGCTGCGTGGGGGATAGCTGCTCGAGGACGTCCGCCACATCGGCGGGGTGCAGCTCGTGCAGGCGCTTGTGCGTGACCGACAGCCGCACGTGCGACAGGTCGCGGTCGAGCAGGTCCATGTAGTTCCACGCGATGAGGTTCTCGGGGAGCTCGCGACTTGCGAGGCGGGCGACGCTCTCGGCGATTCGCTCCACCGCTGGATGCAGCCCCCGCAGGATACCGCGCACGCCCACTTCGGCGCCGAGCAGCCGAAGCTGGTTGCGGCTCTCGGAGAGCTTCAAGTCGTTGACGCGCACGACCTTCATTCCTTGTGTGTCGACAATCTGCTTGTTGAGCAGGTCTCGGGCGAGAAGGACTTCGTCCGGCTGCAGATAGCTGAAGCGGAGCGCATCGCGCTCGGCGGCGAGCGTGATACGTTCAGTATCGAGCGAGGCGACGAACTTGCGCCACGACAGCATGAACGGCGTCTTGGCGGGGCCTAGAAACGCCAGCGAGGTCACGCGAGGGAAGACCTCGCCCGTGGCGATTGCGATATCGCTGATCTCGCCGATGATCTCGCCGGCGGCGTCCACAACCGGCTTGCCCAGCATCTGGGTCAGGTAGAACATGCGGCTCCCTCCTGTCCGGCTTCTGTGCGGCCGGCAGGTCGTGCGTCAGGGGTCCCGAACCCCCCGCACGCGGCTGGGAGCCGGGACCTAGGGACTGGATGGAGGCACCCAAAGGTCCGTTCTCTTCGGCGATTGAACGTGACAACAAGAAAGGCCCCGCCGTCTGGCGAACGTGACGAGGGACCTCGTGCGGCGGCGACATGTCCGCCATTGCAGTCCCGGCCACGTTAGCCTTCGCCTTAAGCCGGCGAGGGCTGTTCTACTCATTGGGGTCTCTCGACATTTCTGGGCAGTAGCCTGTGTTCGAACAGGAGCCGCACCATAACGGACGGAGCACTCTTCTCGCTGTCAATGCACTCGCGTTCAGTGCAGATGCATTGTAAGGCCGCGCTCGGCACGCGGACAAGAGCCGGGGTACCGTGCCGTCGGCGCTGCTAGGGGTGTCGGCGCGCTTCCCGTGTCGCACGTAGCCAGGTTCGCGCGAACTCGGCCCACCCCTCGCCGCGTTCCCCTGCCGTGCGCCACACGTTCTCGCGGGGCGTACGCTCCAGCCCTGCGAGCACACCAGTGCTGCCGAAGGCGTTGTGCACGAGCACCATCACGCTCACGGCGTCGGCCATCTCAAGGTCGGTGGCCGAGTCCCCGATGGCGGCGGCGTTCTCCCGGGTCAGGCCGCGCCACTTCAGGTCGAGGGCGATGGCGCGCTTCTTCGACACGCCTTTCGGCACCACGTGGAACGCGTGTGGCTGCTCGTCGCGGCAGGTGAGTGTGCCGTGGCTGCGAAGCATCCCGTTGTCCACTAGGTCGAGAAGCAGCGGAAGCCCGTCCAGGACCGCCTGTCCCTCGGCGAGGTCGAGGCACCCTCGCAACAGCAAGGAGACCTCGCGCTCCAGCTGCCACGGCGCATACTGCTCGATCCTGCCGGGGAAGGCCTCCATCAGCGCCTCGGCGGCGCCCACCTCGTTGATCGCCTCGAAGGGCGAGACGCCCTCGCTGAGCGTGCCGGGCGGCCACTCGCCGTGGTCGATCCTGGTCTCGGACTCGGCCCCTGTGCCGTGCACGATGATGCCACCAGCCTCGGCGATGTACCCGTCCCAACCCAGCAGCTCGGTGACCTCCCGAAGCTGCTGACGCCCCCTGCCGGAGATCGGCACGACTGCCAGCCCGGCCTTACGCAGCTCGATGATGGCCTCGGCCACCACCAGTGACGGGGCACCCTCGGCATCAGCCAGCAAACCGCCTCCGCGGGCCACCAGCGTGCCATCGAGGTCGGTATAGAGCACGCGGACGTGCGAGAGCGCCTCGGCCGCCCGCCCGTCGCCGGCGATCAGAGGGACGGTGTGGGGCATGGGTATCCTTTCGATGAGAAGCGACGCTCCCATTGTAGGTGATGGCGCATCGCGGCCGGGCAGGCGCGGCCAGGCAGGAGTGACGAGCCGGGCGCGCGCGGGTCTATACTGGTCCTTGAGGCACGCGACGACGAGGGGATCTCATCCATGGGCGACAAGGTCGAGCTTCCGTTCCCGCAGTACAGGTGCGGTGAGTGTGGCCGAGAGTTGCCGCTCACCGAGGCGCGGCTGACCGTCACCTGCGAGCAGCATCAGCCCAGCCGTGTGGTCTCGGCCGTGGAGGTGCGATCGGCCACGCACGCCGACCGCCATGACATCGAGGACATCTGCGACCAAGCGCTTGGTGAGACAGACGTGGATGTGTTCGGCCGGACGTTCGACGTGTTGTCGCAAGAGAATCTGGTGGCCATGTCGGAAGGCCGGTTCGCCGGACTGATCTCGCTTGCCGCCGACGGCGGCGACCTGGGGATCGTCTTGCTCAGCGTCTACCCGGGTTTCCAGGGTCACGGCGTGGGGCGGGCGCTCATCGCCGCGGCCGCGCAGCGCGCTGCCGAGCGCGGCCTGCCGGGGCTCAAGGCGGCGATCAGCAACGACGACGTGCCGTCGTTCTCCTTCTACCAGCGGCACGGCTTCGTGATCGATGCTGTCGCCAAGGGTCTGCTCGCCGATCGCTATGGATCGGCGGAACCGGGCTTCTCGGGCATCCTGGTGCGCGACGAGATCAGGTTGCGCCGCTCGGTATGCGCCGCCTGACCTCCGTCACTCGGCGAGCATACGCTCCACACGCTTCCGGAGCTCCGCAGGCGTGAAGGGCTTCGTGAGATAGTCGTCGCACCCCAGCGACGTCCCGTGCTCAAGGTCCACCCGCTGTGCGGAGGTGGTGAGCATCATCACGCGCACGGCCGATGTCTCGGGGCGCTGGCGCAAGAAGCGCAGCACCTCCCAGCCGTCGAGTTTGGGCATCGTGACGTCGAGAAGCACGAGGTCGGGACGGCGCCGGATGGCGAGGTCGAGCGCCTGCTCGCCGTCCTCGGCCTCGATGATCTCGTGCCCGAGGGAGTTCAGGGCGGCTTTCACCAGCATCCTGATCTGCCGGTTGTCGTCAGCGGCCAGTATGATGCGGCTGTCTGTCACAAGAGGCGCCCCCTCGCTCGAGACGAGACAGGCCTACGCGTCGCGATCCCGGTGCATTATCTCCACGATCTTGGAGAGCTTTGCTTCGCGCCGGCCGCGCTCGCGCTCGAACTCGGCACGTTTCGCGGGATCGAGCATCGAGGCGATGTGCTCCGCCACCTCGGAAGGCTTGAACGGCTTGGGCAGGTAGTCGCTGTTGGGGTCAGCCGCGATCTCGCGGTGTTGTTCCTCAAAGGTACCCGCCGCCGAGAGGAAGAGGATGGGGAGCGCTTTGGTCTCGGGCTTCTGACGCAGCTTGTCGTGCACCTGGTGGCCGGTCAGGCCCGGCATCATGACGTCGAGCACGACCAGATCGGGTGACTCGGCTGCAACCATCGCCATGGCCTGAAGCCCATCTTCGGCTTCAAGCACGTGAAAGCCGCGGTTCGTCAGAGCCACTTTGAGCAGCCGCCGGATCGACGGCTCGTCGTCGACAACAAGGATCCTCTTCATCTAAGGCGTCCCTCCCCCTGAGCCGCCGATGAGCTCGGTGACACGCTGCACCAGGTCCTTCGGCGTGAACGGCTTGCAGATGTATTCCTGCGCGCCCTTGGACAATCCTGCC
>JAJZRZ010000220.1 GCA_021850085.1 Actinomycetes bacterium
CGTGCAGGGCCCCAATGGCCCGGTGCATATCTTCACCGGGAACCAGCACCGAGATCGTGGTGTGGCTGTCCGCGGTCTGCAGGACGTGGACGCCGGCGCGCGACAGCGACTCGGCCACGCGTGCCATTACTCCGGGCACGCCGTGCATCGCCGCGCCGATGAGGGTCACTTTGGCCAGCCCGGCACGGGTCTCGTACGGGCGTCCGAGCGCCGCGACGACCTCGCGCGCCCGTGCGAGGTCCACCTCGGCGACCGTGAAGATGAGCATGCTACCGAAGGGCGTGAACATGTCCAGCGAGATTCCCGCGTCGGCCATCGCCTGGTACAGGCGTGCCTGGGCGGCCATGTGGGCGGTGCCGTCCTCCTCCGCAGGGAGTTCCACGCGGACGCGTGCCACTCCAGTCGCGTGCGAGATCGCGGTGGCGATCGAGGTCGGGCGGTACGAAGCGATGTCGGCCACGAGCGTGCCCGGATGATCCGTGTAGGTGTTCCGCACGCGCACGGCCAGTCCGCTCGCCAGCGCGAGCTCGGCAGCCTGGGTGTGCAGCACACGCGAGCCATGCCGCGCCATCTGGAAGAGCTCGTCGGCGCGGATGACCTCCAGCACCGACGCCTCCTCGCACGCACGCGGGTCCGCGGTCATCACGCCGTCGACGTCTGTGTGGATCTCCACGGCCTCCGCCTGAAGGGCCACCCCAAGGGCGCAGGCGGTCGTGTCGCTTCCTCCCCTGCCGAGGGTGGTGACGCACCCGTCCTCGGCAACGCCCTGGAAGCCGGCGACGACCGGGACAAGGCCCGCATCGATGGTCTCGAGCAGCGCTGCCGGATAGATGCCGGTGATCGAGGCGCTCTGGTGCACGCCGTCGGTGGAGATCCCCGCGTCGGCCCCCGTCATCGCGCGCGCGCCGATGCCTGCCTCCCGCAGTCCGTGCGCCACGACGACCGCGGTGATCACCTCCCCGGTAGAGGCGAGCAGGTCGCGCTCGCGCTCGTCCGCAGGCAGGCCCGCTACGAGGCCGAGGAGCGTGTCGGTGGCGTACGGCGCCCCGTCGCGGCCCATCGCCGAGACGACCACGACGGGAGTCCTCTCGTGCTCCAGGACTTCCGTCACACGTGAGGCGATGGCCATCCGTCCTTCGGGCGTCGCGACGGAGGTCCCGCCGAACTTCATGATGATGACCGGTGGGCGTCGCATCTAGCCGTCCATGAGCTGTTCGAGGCCCACCACCAGACCGTTGCGCCCGATCACGCCGCGTATGCCGAGCAGCACGCCGGGCATGAAGCTCGTTCGGTCGATGGAGTCGTGGCGGATGGCGAGCGTCTGGCCCTGCCCCCCGAAGAGCACTTCCTGGTGCGCTACGAGGCCAGGCAAGCGGACGGAGTGGATCGTGACGTTCTCGACGAGCGCGCCGCGCGCACCGTCAGCGACTTCGGTCTCTCGTCCCGGCGCGTGCGGGACCGACTCGCGCGTCTCGGCGATCAACGCGGCCGTGCGCAGCGCGGTACCTGAGGGTGCATCCGCCTTCTTGTCGTGGTGGAGCTCGATGATCTCCACGTGGGGCAGGTACCTGGCTGCCTCAGCGGCGAAGCGCATCATCAGCACCGCGCCCAGCGCGAAGTTGGGGGCAACGAACAGGCAGGTGCCCTCAGGAGCCGTCTCGGCGAGCGACGCGAGCATTCGGGGGTCGATGCCGGTCGTGCCCACGACGCAGTGCACGCCGCGATCGAGCGCGGTGGCGATGTTGCCGGCAACCGCCGACGGGTGGGTGAAGTCGACCATCACATCGGGCGACGTCGCCTCGATGGCGCCGGCAAGGTCTCCCGAGATCGTGAAGTCGACTCCTTCGGCGAGCGGCTGACCCTCGTGCGCTGGGTCGACCGCTGCAACGAGGGAAAGGTCCTCCGCGCCGAGCACGGCTGTCACCACCGCGCTTCCCATCCGGCCTGCCGCTCCGCTGACGAGAACCCGGATCATTTGAGCGCCTCCTCCTGAACAAGGTGCGCAACGTTGTCTTTACCGAACGGGGCGATGATCGCGAGTGCGTGATTCCCGCTGAAGACGCGGGCCGCGACAGCCTGCACGTCGCGGGTGGTCAGCGCATCGAGACGCTCGACGATCTCATCCAAGGACAGCAGCTCGCCCTGGGTAACCTCGGCCTTGCCGAGCCGGGTCATACGCGCCCGCGTGCTCTCGAGCCCGAGGATGGTCTGGCCCTTGATCGACTCACGGACGCGGTCGAGCTCATCGGCGGTTATGCCTCCGGAGACCAAATTGTCCACCTCGTCTTTGATGAGCCGAATGACCTCAGGTGCGTTGTCCGGGCGGGTGCCGGCGTAGATCGCGAGCTGTCCGGTGTCCTGGTACTGCGCGTGGTAGGAGTAGACCGCGTACGCAAGTCCGCGCTTCTCGCGGATCTCCTGGAACAGACGCGAGGACATGCCGCCGCCGAGGACACCGTCTAACACTGCCAGTGCGAACCGGTCCGGATCGCGCGCCGCAAGGCCGGTCACGCCGAAACAGATGTGCGCTTGTTCCGTATCCTTGGTCCGCACCTTCAGGCTCGGCCCGGTCACGGGTACGGCGTGCTGTCGTTCGGCGCGTCCTCCCTCGGCCAAGGTGAGGCGCTCTTGGACCATGGCGACCACGCGGTCATGGTCCAATGCGCCCGCGGCTGCGACGACGACGTTGCCGGTCTTGTAGTGAGCCTCATGGAA
>JAJZRZ010000016.1:0-10452 GCA_021850085.1 Actinomycetes bacterium
TTCGGTGAGCGTGCCCGTCTTGTCGAAGGCCATCGCACGTATGGCGCCCATCTGCTCCAGGTAGATGCCCCCCTTGATGAGGACGCCCCGCCGGGCCGCGTTGCTGATGGCGCTCACGATGGATACCGGAGTGGACACGACGAGGGCGCAGGGACACGAGACGATGAGCAGCGAAAGGCCTCGGTAGACCCACGGGCCCCAAGGTTGCGAGAACAGGATGGGTGGCACCAGCACGATCCCGGCGGCCAACGTGAGAACGGCGGGAGTGTAGATGGCGGCGAAGCGCTCGACGAACGCCTGGGAGGGAGCCCTCTTGGTCTGGGCCTCTTCGACCATGTGCACGATACGAGCGACGGTCGTGTCGTCGACCAGGCGTGTCACTCGCACCAGCAGCAGGCCCTCGCCGTTGAGTGTGCCCGCGAACACCTCGGCCCCCACGGTCTTCTCGGCAGGAACGGACTCGCCGGTGATGGTCGCCTCGTCGATGCTCGACGATCCGGACTCGATCAAGCCATCGAGTGCCAGCTTCTCGCCGGGGCGGACGACCATGACCTCGCCCACGCTGACGTCCTCTACCGCCTTCTCCGTGATGTCGCCGTCTGGCATCTGGACGCGGGCGGTCTTGGGCACGCCGCCCATGAGGTCGCCGATCGAGCGCCGCGCACGCTCCACGGTCCAGGATTCAAGCATCTCGGATGCGGAGAAGAGGAATGCGACAACGGCCGCCTCCTCCCACGCCCCGATCGCGCCGGCGCCGACGATAGCGAAGGACATCAGGACACTCATGTTGAAATCGAACTTCGGGAGGGAACGCGCCGCCTTGCGGAAGTTGCCCCATCCTCCAAGCAGTATCGCGGCGATGTAGAGAGCCATGAAGACAGGAGTGACCGCACCGAGCTTCTCAGCGACGAATCCGGCTGCGACGCCGACGCCCGACGCGACCGTGCGAGCGAGCTCCCAGTCGATACCCGTCTCGGCCACGGGAGCGGTGCGATGCTCCTCCACGGTCCGGATCGTGTAGTTCTCCTTGCAGCCCTCGGCCCTGATGGCGTCGAGATCGCATGCGCCCGTGACGGCGAGTTTGCCGGCCGTCGGATTGAGTTGTGCCTCGGTCACGCCGGGCAACTTGGCCACGTTCTTCTCGAACTTGGCCGCGCAGTCGAGTCAAGTGATCCCCTCGACGATTAGCGTGTGTCTCTCGGATCCGGCAGCTGACGACATGACGTTCCTCCCGCGACTTGGAACATGCTCCACTCAAACACTCAAACGTCTGCTTGAGTGTATGGGTTTGTAATATGATGGTCAAGCAACTACTTGAATGTCTAGGAGGACTCGTGGGCAAGCAGACCAATCCGCCCATTTGTGAGATCGAGTGTATCCACGCCGACAAGGTGGATGAGCTTCAACCCATCGTCGGCGCTCTCGGCGGCGTGGGCGAGCTCGTGACCAATCTTGCGGACGATACCCGCTTCAAGGTGCTCTACGCGCTGAGCCAGTCGGAGCTCTGCGTCTGCGACGTTGCTGCGGTCGTCGGCGCGACGACGCCGGCCGCCTCCTATCACCTGCGGCTCCTCTACCGCACCGGACTGGTCGACTACCGCCGTGACGGACGGCTCGTCTACTACCGGTTGGCAGACGAGGACATGCGCCCCGTCCTGGAAGCGATCAAGTCCTACATGAGTCGCTAGTCGAAGGGCATTCGACCAGCGAGGCGCTCTCACATCCACGGCCGTATCACGAGCGCATACAGAAACGGAGTGTGGCGGATGGAACGCGTCTATCTGGACTACAACGCGAGCACGCCGCTCGACCCCTCGGTCCGTGACGCGATCATTCCCTACCTTTCGACCGCGTTCGGCAATCCGTCGAGCTCTCACTGGGCGGGTCGTCCGGCACGCGAGGCCGTTGACCAAGCGCGATGCCGGGTCGCGGCTCTGCTCGGCTGCTTGCCGGAGGAGGTCGTCTTCACGAGCGGCGGCACCGAGGCCAACAACCATGCCCTCAAAGGCACCTTCTTCGCCAACGGCGCCGCCGGGCACTTCGTCGCCAGCGCCGTCGAGCATCCCGCCGTCGTCGAGCCGCTGCGGTTCCTTCAGTCGCTGGGAGCTGAGGTCTCGGTCGTGCCCGTTGACCGCTACGGCATGATCGATCCCTCGGACGTTGCCGCCGCTATCCGCAAGAACACGTTGCTGGTCTCGGTCATGCATGCCAACAACGAGGTAGGCACCGTCCAGCCGATCGCGGAGATCTCTGACCTCTGCCGAGCAGCTGGGGTCATGTTCCACACCGACGCGGCTCAGTCTGTGGGCAAGATCGCGACGCGAGTGGACGAGCTCGGCGTGGACATGCTCTCGATGGCGGCTCACAAGTTCTACGGGCCAAAGGGAGTGGGGGCGCTCTACATCAGGAAGGGCGTACGGCTGGAGCCGCTGATGCACGGGGCCGGGCATGAGGCGGGCAGGCGGGCCGGGACCGAGAACGTCTCACTCCTGGTCGGACTCGGACAGGCAGCGGATCTCGCGGCCGATCTGGGACCGATGGACGAAGTGCTCAGGCTGCGAGAGGTGTTCTGGGCGAGACTTCGGGAAACCTTCGGTGAGAACGTCGTCCTGAACGGACATCCCGAACTGAGGCTACCGAACACGCTCAACGTCGCGTTCATCGGGCACGTCGGCGGGGAGATCCTGGCCGCTATGCCGGAGGTGGCCGCGACGACCGGGTCCGCCTGCCATTCCGGGACCGTCGACATGTCGCCGGTTCTCAGGGCAATGAACACACCCGAGCAGATCGCTGCAGGAACGATTCGCTTCAGCCTAGGTCGATTGAGCAGCGAATCCGACGTCGAACACGTGGTAAGCCAGCTGACGCACATCCTCACGAGCAGAGCGCGGGCCTAGTCCCATTGCGGTCGCATCGACGCCATCCACCGGTAGGGCAGATGCAGCGAGCCCGCCTCAACCGAGACGGGCTCGTCGCGCCGAGCCTGCTTACCTGAACATCGAAATCGGCAACGCTATGAAATATGGCACCCTATTCGACGACCAGGGTGCCGGTGACCATCTGCATCTGGCAGAAGAACGTGTACTGGCCCGGATCGAGGGCCGGCAGCTTCACTGTCTTCTGACCTCCCGTGAGATCCTCATCTATCTCGAAGTCCGGGAATACCACTCCCGACATGCATCCACCCGGCGCCTGCGTGAAGGTAAGCTCCAAGGGCACGCCTGCCTTCGCTTTGACGACATTAGGGTTGAATGACCCGGAAGACGTATCGATCGTGAGGCGCTGAACGTCACCTTCTAGTGTCGTCGCCCCCTCGATCTGGGCTCCATTTCCGCCGCAACATCCGTCACCGCCGCCGGAAGCCTGAGCGGATGCAGCCTCTGGTGCAATCGGCGCCTGTGCTAAGCCGGCTTCGTTGCTCTGACTCTGACGAGCCGCAGCGAAGCTGTACGAGGCGAAGAACGCGCCGAGGACGAGCAGCGCGATGAGTACGTACTTCTTCATGGGATTCTTGATCTGTTCCACAGGTCCTCCGAACCGGTAGGTATCGACTACTGAACGACGACTTGACCACTTTGGTGGCCCATCCCGCATGCGAACGCATATGTCCCCGCCTCAAGCGCGGGCAACTTCACGGTCGCCGGCCCCTTGGTGAGGTCTTGCCTGATTCCGAGATCATCAATCACGACCTCAGTCAGGCAACCCACAGCTGGACCGAAAGCGATTTCAGCCGGGACGCCTGCCTTCAGGACGAGCTGGCTTGGCGCGAAGCTACCACTGCTCGTGTCCACAGCCACCGTTTGCTTGCTGCCTGACTCATCGATAGTGGCTGCGGTAGGCGTGGGGGCCGCCTCCTGCGTTCCCTGCCCGAGGGTGATCAGTCCCGTGCCGGACAGCACTTGCCGCATGGAGTCTTCGGTTTGAGACGACTCACACCACGCAACGTCGATCTTCGACTGGGCGATGTCTATCGCGACCTCGCCGACGCCATCCATGCCCTCGAAGCCCTTGAGAAGTTGCTCAGCTTCCTTGGCGATATCAACCCCCTGATTGGCAGTGAACGGTATCGATGCCGACTGACACGCGCTCGGAGCGCCGAAGTTCCGAGTGATCTTGCCATCCATGACTGCGGGCGACGAGCCCTTGGCACCAGCGATCGCGAATCCGGTCAAGATGATTCCGACGATGACAAGCGTCGGGATGCCCAGCTTCATCCTCTTGGGCGGTGCCGCCTCAACCACCGGCTCGCGGTCCGGCTTCTTCTTGTCGGTTGTCCTGGTCGCGGCTGGCGTCGACTGCGCGGCCTGCTCCTGTGACTTCCTCGGCTCTGGCTCGTCGAGCGCAGCCTTCGCACGCATCTTCCGGTTGAGACTCACAGCCATCAGGCCGAAGCCCCCAACCGCGATCAGCATGATTATCACGACAGGCAGGGTGCTAGTCGTCGAACCGGAACCACCACTCGTGGAGGTGGAACCGGCGGCGGGCACGCTGTACGAGAACGACAGATCGAGCACGTCGCCGGCCTTCGGCGACTTGACGGTCTTGGTGTAGAAGCTGTATCCCGCCTCGCCTGGCTGAACAGTCGCACCCGGCGCCGCCTGGACGATCTGCGCTCCCTGCGGGATGCGCTGGCTGATTCGCACTTCAGGGACAGCCTGCCAAGCAGTCCACTTCAGCGCGGTGAGGTAGTTGGTTCCATCAAATGTGGTGCCTGCGGACGTCACGCCTTCCACCTGCGCGGAACGCGCCTTGGTCAGCGTGAACCGGTAGACATCCACGCCATTGGCGGAAGACTTGGTGTACTTCAGCTCCGGGTCTTTGGACGGATCCCCGCCCAAGGTCTCCCCGATCCACTGCAACTGCATGCCGGCGGGCACCGCGAGTTCGGCTTCAGCGGGTAGTTTCGCCCCGGCGGGCAACTTGCCCGAGACGAGAAGAAGGGACTGCTGCTGCTCGGAATGCAGCGTTACGTCAACCGACTCCCAACCGGCAGGGCCGGCGAAGGCGGTGACCGCATGCGACGACACCGCGAGAGCGATGACCAGCAGAAGGATGAAACGACTGGCTCTAGACATGAGAGGGACTCCTCGAAAGGTGCTCAGACGAAGCAGGGCATGCGAACGCACGGCCTCGTCAGACTCGGAGTTGAGCCACCTTCGCTTCGAGAAGCGGTGATGTCAGTGGTACCGGTGCCCATCCGGACAACGGCGCTACGGCAACCGACGACATCGGGCGAACGCCTTGGAGAAGCCTGGCGCATGCCTGCGCCAGTTTCGTGACCACACCATCTCGGCGCCGGTCCGACCGATCGGTCCTCACGCAACACGCGTGAAGGCAACCGCCGCATGCCACCGCCTCACCGCACACCGTGAGGACGAGCGCGAAGACGAGCACGCTGATTGCTATGGTCATGAACCGCAAGAAGGCGAACATGCTTGGAAGAATAGCAACCGATATGCCGTGGTCGAAAGTCGACCCGCCGAATCAGCACAGGAACATCACAGGTGCATCGAGCCCTTGGCGGGGCTTAAGCCCGCACTCGCAGCCCCGGTCGCGGCACGGAAGGGGTCCTCTGTGCGCCGGCTCCCGCCTCCCGATTCCGCACATCCTAGGGGTGCATAGTTCCTCGCCGCATCGAATACCAGCAGGTGAGCGCCTCTCAGTCGCCTATGCCGCATATTACCCGTACCTTTGGTGCGCTATGAGGGGTTGATTCTCAATCGTAGCGAGCCGATGGTGCACGCATCGCATCGTTCCGGGCATCGGCAGGAGTGGACATCGAGATGACTTACGTGAACAGTATTTCGGAAGCCGTAGGGCGCACGCCGCTCTTGCGACTCCACCAGATCGGCCGATGCCTGCCCGTCACCATCCTCGCCAAGCTGGAGATGCTGAATCCCGGCGGAAGCCAGAAGGACCGGATCGCACTAGCCATGATCGCCGAGGCGGAACGTCGCGGCGACCTGCGACCCGGCGGTGTCATCGTCGAAGCGACTGCCGGCAACACCGGCGTCGGGCTGGCGATGGCTGCCGCTACCCGTGGCTACCGGTGCATCTTCGCCGTGCCCGACAAGATGAGCCACGAGAAGGTCGACCTTCTGAGGGCGTATGGTGCCGAAGTCGTATGGACGCCTACCGCAGTGGCTCCAGACTCTCCGGAGAGCTACAACGGCGTAGCCGATCGAATCGCCCGTGAACTGGATGGATGGCGACCGGGACAGTTCACCAACCACGCGAACCCTGCGGCGCACTATGTCAGCACCGGCCCGGAGATATGGCAGGACGCCGCCGGTCGAGTCGATGCCTTCGTCGCAGGTGTCGGGACCGGTGGCTCGCTCTCGGGCGTCGCCCGCTACTTGCGTGAACGCAATCCCGCGCTGCGTGTAGTCGGCGCTGATCCAGCCGGCTCGATACTGTCCGGCGACGACCCCGGATCTTGGATCGTCGAGGGCATCGGCGAGGACTTCTTCCCCGAGACCTTTGATGCTGCGCTGGTGGACGAATGGGTGCGCGTCTCTGACGCCGAATCCTTCTCGGCCGCCAGACGTCTCGCCCGCGAAGAGGGGGTGTTGGCCGGTGGTTCGTCGGGGACCGCCCTGCATGCCGCTCTTGTCCTGGCCGAACGAATGCCCCGGGAATCCGTGATCGTCGTGCTGCTGCCCGACACCGGGCGCAACTACCTGTCCAAGTTTCACTCTGACGAGTGGATGCGCGACCATGGGTTCGGCCACATCCTCGACGCGGAACAGAAGGCGGTGACCGCATGAGATTCTCAACCGCCGCCATCCACGTGGGGCAGGAGCCCGACACCGCCACCGGTGCGACCATCGTGCCGATATATCAAACCTCGACCTTCACCCAGTCCATGCCGGGCGAGCACTTGGGATACGAGTATTCGCGCTCCGGAAACCCGACCCGCACCGCACTTGAGAAGGTGCTCGCCGCGCTGGAGGGCGGCGAGCACGGGCTTGCTTTCGCATCCGGGCTTGCGGCAGAGACCGCAGTGCTCTCGCTCCTTCGGCCCGGCGACCACATCGTGGCCGCAGAGGACCTGTACGGTGGCACGATCCGTCTGCTGAGGCGCATCTTCGAGCCCCTCGGCATTTCCTCGACCTTCGTGGACGCCGGCTCGCTGGACGCGGTGGAAGCGGCCATCTCGCCTAGCACCCGGATGCTGTGGGTCGAAACGCCCAGCAACCCGCTCCTCAACATCACCGACATCCGTGGAGCAGCCGCGCTCGCTCACGAAACGGACGCGCTGCTCGTGGTGGACAATACGTTCGCCACCCCGTACCTCCAACGCCCGCTTGAATTCGGTGCAGACATCGTCGTTCACAGCACCACGAAGTATGCTGGCGGGCACTCAGACGTCGTCGGCGGTGCGATCGTGACCTCAGATGAGACGCTCGCCGAGAGAATCGCGTTCTACCAGAATGCAGCCGGTGCCGTTCCCGGCCCCTTCGACTCGTGGCTGGTCCTCCGTGGCCTCAAGACACTTGCCCTGAGGATGCGGATGCATAGCTCCAATGCTGCCGCTATTGCAGAGAGGCTCGTGGGCGACCCCGCTGTTGACTCGGTCTACTACCCGGGATTGACCACCCATCCTGCCCACGACCTGGCCGCAGCGCAGATGGACGCCTTCGGTGGAATGGTCTCCGTACGACTCGCCGGCGGCGGTCCCGCAGCACGTGCGTTTCTGGGCGAACTGAAGCTCTTCTCGCTTGCCGAGAGCCTCGGTGGCGTGGAGTCGCTGGCCAGCCTACCGGCGGCGATGACGCACGCATCCGTGCCCGAGGAGGAACGAGCACGACGGGGGATCGACGATGCCTTGATACGCCTGTCTGTCGGCATCGAGGACCTCGAAGATCTTCTCGATGACATGGGTCACGCACTTGAGGCGACGCGCCATGTCTAGGGGTACCGTAGACCGTGACTACATCTTGGGAACGACGGACCAAGAGACGCTGCGCCTCGGCATCCAGCATGAATCATGGCTACCGCTCGCCACGGCTTGCTGGGAAAGGGCGGGCGTTTCGCCAGGGCATCGCGTGATCGACGTGGGCGCCGGACCCGGATTCGCGGCCCTTGACCTCGCCGCCATCGTCGGGGAATCCGGGCATGTGACGGCCGTCGAGCGCTCGGCCCGGTTCGTCGAGGCCGGTAAGGAGATGGCCCGTGGACGCGGAATCTCCAATATCGACTTCCTTGAGCTGGACCTCATGACCGACGAGTTGCCCGCTGGCGCCCATGACGTGGCGTGGTGCCGTTGGGTGGCATCGTTCGTGGACTCACCGGTCACGCTTGTCGACAAACTGGCTCGCGTCGTGCGTCCGGGCGGCGTAGCCGTCTTCCACGAGTACGCCGACTACGGCTCTTGGCGTTATGCGCCGACCCTGCCGCTGCTCGACGAGTACATCGGGCGGGTCATGCGCAGTTGGCGGGCCGCTGGAGGAGAACCAGATGTCGCCACGGGAATACCGGCGATGCTGACCGAACGCGGGTTCTGCATCGAACTGATCGAGCCGCGTGTCTTCTGCGTGGGGCCACGGCATCCGCTGTGGACCTGGATCTCGACGTTCGTGGAATCGAATCTCGGGCGGCTCGTCGAACTTCAGCAATGCAGCGAGTCGTGGGCTAACTCCGTCCGAGGTGAGCTTAGAAACGCGCAGAACAATCCGGCCGCGCTGATGATCACGCCGATGGTGATTGAGATCATCGCCAGAAAGAACAGCAGTTCGGACTAGAAGGGAGTGCACCCGCATGAAGGCTATACACCTCAAGACCCCTGGGCTGATGTGCAACAGCTGCACCGCAATCATCGAACGAGCGCTCAGCGGAGTAGATGGAGTCATCAGCGTCACAGCGGACTTCGCGAACGGCACGACGTCGATCTTGTTTGATGAGGGTCAGGCCAAGCCTGAGGTGATCCTGTCGGCAGTGACCGCGTCGGGTTTCGAGGTTGAGAACGAGTAACCGAGGCCGACTACCCGGTCAATGCAGCATCCGAAATCGCGCTCCGGAGATGGGCCATTCGGACTCCTGTCCTCAACAGGCAGGGCAGGAGTCCGAACCGTGCACATATGCCATGACTTTTGGTGACTCCTTCGTGATAGAACCCGAAGAACGACACAGGCCAGAGGCGGCTATGCCTCTGACCTGCTAAGTTCTGGTCGCGGGGACAGGATTTGAACCTGTGACCTTCGGGTTATGAGTTTGATGATGCTACAAGCGGCTGTCGGCGTCTGACCACTGTGAACTGCCTATTCTCTGATTCCGTGGCCGTCTCTCCATTGGTAGCCCTCACGCTCACGTGCTCAATGACTTTCGGTGATATTTTTGGTGAGCGCGAGAGCCGAAGAACGCCGACGCAACCGACTCAGACCCAGCGGCGAACTGCTGCCCGATATGCCGCATAGTCTGCGCCGAATTCGAGAGCCAGAGCCCGCTCCTCGGGCACGATCTGGAATCGCGTGAGGTAGGCAACGAAGACCGGGAGAACGATGACCGAGAGGGCACTCGTCAGGAACGCTGCCCATCCAAGCAGAATGAGCGCCATGCCCAGGTACATAGGGTTGCGGGTGTATCGGTAGACGCCGGAGACCACCAGTGCTGATGCCGCGTCGGGCGTCATAGGATTAACCGTCGTGTGCATCGTGCGAAACGACAAGCCACCGGCAACGATGATGCCCAAGCCCAGGACGGCCAAGAGCGCGGCCGTCCCCGCCCGAACAGGAAGCGGCACGCGCAGGGATTGCGAGTAGCCGGAAACAGCCCACATCACAAAGGCGCTGAGCAGCGTGACCGCCACCGGGGGTATGCGCAGTTCCAAGGCGCGGCCCATGACATCACCGGGCCGATGTGCGAGAAGCCCGGTCATATCGCAGCAGCCGCATCCCGTTGACCGTGACAACGATGGATGCCCCCATGTCCGCCATGATCGCCATCCACAGCGTCAACCACCCCGGGAACATGAGCAGCAGTGCCAACATCTTTATGCCGATGGCGAATGCGATGTTGATCTTGATGGTCCGCAGCGCGGCGCGGCTCAAGCCCACGGTGAACGGTAGTTGGGTCAGGTCATCGGCCATCAATGCGATGTCGGCCGTTTCGAGGGCCGTGTCCGTCCCCGCGCCGCCCATCGCGATGCCGATCGTTGCCGTGGCGAGTGCGGGAGCATCGTTCACGCCGTCCCCCACCATGGCGACCTTCCCATACTCACCAAGCAGGCTCGTCACGGCATCAAGCTTGGCCTCCGGGAGCAACTCGGCGCGGAACTCGTCGGTGCCGGCCTGGGATGCGATCGCGGCGGCGGCCGCCGGGTTGTCGCCGGTGAGCATGATGGTGTGCTCGATGCCGGATCCCTTCAGAGCCGCCAGCGTCGCACGACTCGTGGAACGGACGGCGTCCGCAATACCGATGACGCCCGCGAGCACCCGATCCAGCTGAACCAGC
>JAJZRZ010000016.1:10462-14768 GCA_021850085.1 Actinomycetes bacterium
GCGGGAACTGCCGACGGCCATCTGGTGACCATCGACTGAGGCGGTGACTCCAAGCCCCGACAGGGACTGCATCTCATCGACGCGCACCAGCCCTATCGAACGCTCCTCGGCCTCACGGACGATCGCTGCCGCCAGCGGGTGCTGCGATCCGGACTCCAGCGACGCGGCGAGCTGGAGAAGCCTCGTCTCATCGGCCCCGTCGAACGCGATGACATCCGTCACCGCCGGACGTCCTTCGGTCAGGGTGCCCGTCTTGTCGAAGGCCATCGCACGTATGGCGCCCATCTGCTCCAGGTAGATGCCCCCCTTGATGAGGACGCCCCGCCGGGCCGCGTTGCTGATGGCACTCACGATGGATACCGGGGTGGACACGACGAGTGCGCAGGGGCACGAGACGATGAGCAGGGAAAGCCCCCGGTAGATCCACGGACTCCATGGTTGGGAGAGCAGGAGCGGCGGCACGAGCACGATGCCGGCGGCGAGCGTGAGAACTGCGGGTGTGTATATGGCGGCGAACCTGTCGACGAAGGCTTGGGATGGCGCCCGCTTGGTCTGGGCCTCTTCGACCATGTGCACGATGCGGGCGACGGTCGTGTCATCGACCAGACGTGTCACACGCACCAGCAGCAGACCCTCGCCGTTCAGTGTGCCCGCGAAAACGTCGGCGCCCACCGTCTTGTCCGCAGGAACCGACTCGCCCGTGATGGTCGCCTCGTCGATGCTGGAGGCTCCCGACTCGATCACGCCATCGAGTGCGAGCTTCTCTCCGGGGCGGACGACCATGACCTCGCCAACGCTGACGTCCTCCACCGCCTTCTCCGTGATGTCGCCGTCCGGCATCTGGACGCGGGCGGTCTTGGGTACCCCGCCCATGAGGTCGCCGATCGAGCGTCGGGCCCGATCCATGGTCCAGGACTCAAGCATCTCGGACGCGGAGAACAGGAATGCGACGACGGCGGCCTCTTCCCAAGCCCCGATCGCGCCGGCGCCGACGATGGCGATGGACATGAGCACGCTCATGTTGAAGTCGAGCTTCGGCAGGGAACGCGCCGCCTTGCGGAAATTGCCCCATCCGCCGAGCAGTATCGCGACGATGTAGAGAGCCAGGAAGAAAGGGGTGCCCGCGCCGAGCTTCTCGGCGACGAATCCCGCCGCAACGCTGACTCCAGAGCCGATCGTCCGAACGAGCTCCCAGTCGATACCGCTCTCGACCGCAGGCGCGGTGCGATGTTCCTCGACGGTCCGGATCGTGTAGTTCTCCTTGCGCCCCTCCGCTCTGATGGCGTCGAGATCGCATGCGCCGGTGACGACGAGCTTGCCGGCAGTCGGATTGAGTTGTGCCTCGGTCACGCCGGGCAACATGGCCACGTTCTTCTCGAACCTGGCTGCACAGTCGAGTCAAGTGATCCCCTCGACGACCAGCGTGTGTCTCTCGGATCCGGCAGCTGATGACATGGCGTTCCTCCCGCGACCTGGAGCATGCTCCAATCAAATACTCAAGCGTCTGCTTGAGTGTATGCGAATGTAGTATGATGGTCAAGTCGCTACTTGAGTGTCTAGGAGGCCCCGTGGGCAAGCAGACCAATCCGCCCGTTTGTGAGATCGAGTGCGTGCATGCCGACAAGGTGGACGAGCTGCGGCCCGTCGTCAGCGCTCTTGGCGGCGTAGGCGAGTTCGTGACCAATCTCGCTGACGATACCCGGTTCAAGGTGCTCTACGCGCTGAGCCAGTCGGAGCTGTGCGTGTGCGACGTCGCCGCGGTCGTGGGAGTGACGAGCGCTGCCGCCTCGTATCACTTGCGCCTCCTTTACCGGACCGGGCTCGTCGACTATCGCCGTGATGGCAGACTGGTCTACTACCGGCTGGCCGACGAGGCGTTGCGCCCCGTATTGGAAGCGATCAGGACATACCTGAGTCGCTAGCCGGGCTGTCGTTGCCGTGGGGCGAAACCACATGTCACGCGTGCGGTTCAAGGCCTTGCTGTGTGAAAGCGAGCCGCCGATAATCGCCTGAGACAGGCACTCCCCGAGACGAGGAGGGCGACATGGACGAGCAGCCCGCGAACGCGGTGCTCCCGCCTGAGGATTCGCTACCCATGCAGGCACATACGTGCACGGCAATCATTGAAGAGCTGGTTGCCGAAACTCCTGAGGACTCCTGGGACGACGCGGAGTAGCCGTCGGCATTCGGCTCTCTGTCGATCGTCTCGGATCCTGCGGGTGTGTCTGCCGACGGTCGTCCCCAAGATGCACGAGGGATGACGGCATTATGCGGAGCGGGACGGCCACCTGGCCGTCCCGCTCCTTCGTCAGTTGCAGTCAGATTGATTGCCCTGTCAAGAGTTGGTCGAGCCACGAGGACTTGAACGTGCGATGTGGCAACCCCACGAGGACTGTGGGCAACAGGGAGTGCCAGTCACTTCCATCTTCGACCAGGGCAAACGCCTCCATCATGCGGTCGGGCGCACCAGCACCGCGACCGCCAGTTCGGCGCGCAGATTGGGAGCCCAGGACACGTGCTCGACGCGTCCGTGACGGAGGCGCAAGCCTATCTCCCGCTCGACGGTCATTCCGGCCTGTTCGCAGAGGATCCGGAAGTCGCTCATCGTGGTGAAGTGGAGGTTCGGCGTGTCGTACCACTGATACGGCAGTGATTCGGATACCGGCATCCGGCCGCGCAGGCCGAGGCGCAACCGTGCGGAGAGATGGCCGAAGTTCGGGTAGGAGACGATCGCCCGCCGGCCTACCCGCATGATCTCCGCCACCAGCTGACGCAGGTTGCGCACCTCCTGCAGCGTCTGCGACACCACGACCACGTCGAACGCATCGTCGCAGATGTCCCGCAGGCCCTCCTCAAGGTCGGTCTGTATGACCGAAAGGCCGCGGGCGACGCACGCGGTGACCCCGCCGGTCGAGAGCTCGATGCCGCGGACGGTACAGGCGCGCCGGTCGCGAAGGTACTCGAGGAGCGCGCCATCGCCGCAGCCCAGGTCGAGAACCCGGCTGCCTTCGGGGACGAGGTCGGACAGCAGGCGCAGATCGGACCGGAGCAGTTCGGCGGCCGTCATGACGCCCTCCTCTCGGTGAGGCGCGACAGGGCGCACGACCGCTCCAGGAATGCGCCGATGAGCGCACCCTGCTGCTCGCACTCCAGCAGGAAAGCGTCGTGACCGTACGGGCTCTCCACCTCGGCAAAGCTCACGTCAGCGCCGCGCGCCAGCAACTGGCGCACGATCTCGCGTGCCTGAGCGGTTGGGAAGAGCCAGTCCGAGGTGAACGACAGGACGAGGAACCGGGGGAGATCGCCGGAGGCCGGCGGCGCCCAGTCGAAGTAGTCCATCGCCTTGGTCATATACAGGTAGGTGTTCGCATCGAACCGCTCGACGAACTTGCGGCCCTGATGCGCGAGGTAGGACTCGACCTCGAACTCGCTCACGAACTCGAACGCATGGTCTTCCCGGTCCCGGAGCCGACGGCCGAACTTCTCCCGCATGCCGCCTTCGGAGAGGTAGGTGATGTGGCCGATCATGCGCGCAATGGCGAGGCCGTCACGCGGTTGCTCATCGGGCGCGTAACCGCCGCCCTGGAAGGCGGGGTCGGCGAGGATCGCCGCGCGGCCCACCTCGTTGAAGGCGATGGACTGCGCGCCCAGGCGTGCCGTGCTGGCCGCCGCGACGATTGAACGCACGCGCTGCGGGTAGTGGGACGCGAATGCGAGTGCCTGCATCCCGCCCATGGAGCCCCCGACGACTGCCAGGAGCGTGTCGATGCCGAGCGCATCAAGCAAGCGCACCTGCGCGTCCACCATGTCTTCGATCGTAAGGAGCGGGAAGCGCAGGCCCCAGCGCTGACCGGTCGCGGGGTCGAAGCTCCCCGGGCCGGTCGTCCCCAAGCAGCCGCCGAGTACGTTGGCGCAGATGACGAAGTAGCGGGTGGTGTCGATCGGGAGCCCCGGCCCCACCATGCCGTTCCACCATCCGGGCCGCACACGCCCCTCGGCATCGGGACCCGTCGCAACGTGTGCGTCGCCGGAAAGGGCGTGGCATACGAGGACGGCGTTGCTGCCGTCTCCGGCGAGCGTGCCGAAGGTCTCGTACGCGACCTCGACGGATTCGAGTATGGCTCCGCCGACGAGCCTCAGCGGCCCGTCGAGCGTAAGCCTGAGTGGCCCGCTGGCGGCCGCAAGACCACCGTGCGGAGCATCGGTGGATGCAGCCACGTCACACCGCCTCGAGGGCCTGGTCGAGATCGGCGATGATGTCGTCGATGTGCTCGATGACCACCGAGAGCCGGATGAAGTCCTCGCC
>JAJZRZ010000017.1 GCA_021850085.1 Actinomycetes bacterium
CCGGGTAGTAAGGGCTCCAGAGCAGCTGATAACTTCAACGGTGGGGAAGCGCTGTGGGGAACACGCTGTGGAGAAGCGCTCGCCCAACGGGTACCTACGGCCTATACTGGTGACCCGCACTCCGGCGCTCAGGACCGGGTCTCGGGCGGCGGCACGTCGTGAACCTGGTCAGGTCCGGAAGGAAGCAGCCATAAGCGGCCTCTGCCGGGTGTCCGGGGCTCGGTCCTGAGGGTCGGAGTGCGCGCGTCAGGCTCCGCCGGGCGCGGATGGCATGGTAGGGCTTCGTCGAGGGGCTTGTCACACATGGCGCATCTTTCATGGTACCGGAAGTATCGCCCGCAGAACTTCGGCGACGTGGCCGGGCAGTCCCACATCGAGCGTACGCTGCGCAATGCGGTAGCCGAGGGCACTGTGGCGCACGCATACCTGTTCACCGGTCCGCGCGGCACTGGGAAGACCACAACGGCGCGTATCCTCGCCAAGGCCCTCAACTGCGAGAAGGGGCCCACGCCCGACCCCGATGAGACGTGCGAGCAGTGTATCGCCATCGCCGAGGGCACACATCCCGACGTGCACGAGCTCGACGCGGCGTCGCGTACCGGAGTGGACGACGTCCGGGAGCAGATCATCGGCCGCGTCAGGTATCTTCCGGTGCGCGGCACATGGAAGGTCTACGTCATCGACGAAGTGCACATGCTCTCGCTCTCGGCTTTCAACGCGCTGCTCAAGACGCTCGAGGAGCCTCCGGCCAATACGATCTTCATCCTGTGCACCACCCACCCGCACAAGGTTCCCGAGACGATCCACTCACGCTGCCAGCGCTTCGACTTCCGCCGGCTGTCGGTGGAGGATATCGTGAGTCGGCTGCGCTTCATCGCCGATGCCGAGAACGTACAGGTGGCCGACGGTGCGCTGACGCTAATCGCCAAGCACGCGCTGGGCGGCATGCGCGATGCGATCACCACCCTTGAGCAGCTCGCATCGTTCGGCGGGGGCGCGATCGCTCTCGAGGACGTGGAGGACCTGCTCGGAGAGGTGGACGCCGAGGTGCTCTTCGGCGCCGCGGAGCTGATCTTGGAGCGCGACGTGGCGGAAGCCTTCCGGTTCGTGGCGCGTCTTGCTGAGGGCGGCGTGGACATGAACGAGTTCGTGCGCTCGCTAGTGCGGCACTTCCGGGATCTGTTCGTGATCGCGGCGGTGGGTGCCGGCGGAGCGCTCGACACCACGAGCGGCGACCGCGGACGGCTCGAGAGCCAGGCCGCGCGCTTCGGCGCCGATCGTATCGCGCGCGTGCTCGACATTCTCGGCAGACTCTCCACCGAGCTGCGGTATGCCGCGGATCAGCGCCTCGCGGTGGAGGTAGCCCTCACCCGCATGGCGCGCCCGAACGGCGACCTCACGCTGGAGGCCGTCGCCGAACGCCTCGATGCACTCGAGGCAGGCGTCCCGCTGCGAGACGTATACATCCCCGCGAAGCCGCAGGAGGCTGCACCACCGCGAGGCGAGCCGGTTTCCGCACCCGCGACGCAGCGGCACGAGACAGCGCCGCCATCCACGCCCCGGTCCGCTGCGCGTCCGGTGGCGCCCGACCCGCTCGACATAAGAACCGTCAAGCGGGCTTGGCCGGCGGTCGTTGAGGAGTTCCGCAAGCTCAGCAAGACGCGCGCGCACGTCTGGAACGGCACCGAGGTCGAAGTGGACGCCGACACGCTCGTGGTCGAGTTCCCCGCCGACCAGGCCTTCCTGATGGAGGGAATCGCAGCAGAGGCCGAAACCGTCTTGCTCCTGCGCAGATCCCTGAAAGCGATCCTAGGGGTCGACCCCGAGGTACGCTATCGCCTCGGCCGGTCCGGAGGCTCCAGCCCGGCTCCCGTTCCCAAGGTGACGGTCAGCGCGCCTGCTGCCACGGCGACTGCGCCTGGTCCTCAGCCGGCGCCTGACACAGCGGGCGGGGTCGACCATGCGCGGCTCGAGGCACAGTTGATCGCGGATCTGGGTGCCGAGGTGCTTGAGGACCACATGCCCGGTGAATGACCTTCGACACAGGACGGAGCGGCGATGAAGCAGCCCAACATGCAGCAGATGATGAAGCAGGCCCAGCGCATGCAAGCCGAGATGGCGCGCGTTCAGGATGACCTCAAGAACGAGCGCGTCGAGGCCTCGGTGGGCGGAGGTGCGGTGAAGGTCGCGATGAGCGGCGAGCTGCAGGTGGAGCGGGTCACCATCGATGCCTCGGCGGTGGACACGGAGGACATCTCGATGCTGGAGGATATGGTCGCCGCGGCCGTGAACGAGGCGGTGCGCCAGGCGCAGGACCTCGCGGCGCGCAAGATGGCCGCCGTCACGGGCGGACTCGGCCTCCCCGGCGGCCTGTTCTGACCATGGCCTTCTACGCAGCGCCCATCGCCCGGCTTCTTGAGGAGCTCGAGCGCCTTCCCGGAATCGGGCCGAAGTCGGCGCAACGCCTCGCCTACCACATCTTGCGGGGGGAGACCGAAGCCGCCGACCGCCTCGCCGAGGCGATCAGCGAGGTCAAGCGGGCCATCCGCTTCTGTGAGACGTGCTTCAACTTCGCCGAAGGTCCGCGGTGCGACATCTGCGCCGACGTCCGCCGTGATACCGCCACCATCTGTGTCGTGGAGGAACCCCGGGACGTTGTGGCCGTGGAGCGCACCGGGGAGTTCCGCGGCACGTACCACGTCCTTCAGGGCGCGATATCACCCATCGAGGGCATCGGACCAGAGCAGCTGCGCGTGCGCGAACTCATAGGGCGTCTCGGCACCGACGAGATCACCGAGGTGATACTTGCGACCGACCCTGACGTGGAGGGCGAGACGACCGCCTTGTACCTCGCGCGTCTCCTCAAGCCGCTCGGCGTGCGCGTGACGCGGATCGCCTCGGGCCTTCCGGTAGGAGGCGACCTCGAGTACGCCGACGAAGTGACGTTGGGCAGGGCCCTCGAGGCGCGCCGTGAGATGTGACCGCGCGCGGACGGGCCCGACCGCAAGCGGGAGGGGCCTGTTCTCAACAACGGTTGGAATATTCTGGCTACCGTTCACCGATTGCCACACGCCGCTCACCATGGCCAGACAGCCGTTCGCTGCACGGGCGCTCCTATCCTAGTGGAATTACTCACGTCTCCCCGCATGTTCGCGCTCCGGCGTGAGGCGTGTTCCGGGTGACCCGTGTAGAGAAGGGAGAGATCCATGCAGCAGCTGACGGAGATCCGTTGGCATGCGCGCGCTGGCCAAGGCGCCGTGACGGCCGCGAAGGTCGTCGCTGAGACAGCGCTTGCTGCGGACCAGTACCTCCAAGCGATGCCGGAGTACGGGCCCGAGCGCATGGGGGCGCCGATCAAGGCGTTCACTCGCATCAGCACAACGCCGATCGAGATCCACTGCAACATCGAGAACCCGCACATAGTAATAGTGCTCGATGACTCACTCTTGGATGTGGTCGATGTGGCCGAGGGTCTCACCGACGACGGAGTCATCATCATAAACACGTGCACTCCGCCCGAGCAGGTCCGCGCCGCGCTCAACGTTCCTGAGTCCGTGCGCGTCGCTTGTGTCGACGCTTCAGGCATCGCGCTTGATACGATCAAGCGCGACATCCCCAACACGCCGATGGTCGGTGCCCTGATCAAGGTTGCCGGCGTGGTGGACATGAAGGTCTTCAAGAGCCTGCTGGCCAAGAACCTTTCGAAGAAGTTCGGTCAGGAAATGATCGACGCCAACTGGGCTTCGGTCGATCGGGCGTACGAGGAGGTGACCGTGGCATGAAATGGGACATCTCACGTGCGGGCGAATGGAAGGCCAAGGATTTCCCGATCGCCTGCGTGATACCCACCGTCGGCAACAGTGACGATTACGATGTCGGCGGCTGGAGAAGCGAGCGGCCGGTGCGAGAAGACGATGTCTGCACCCAGTGCCTGCTCTGCTGGATCTTCTGCCCGGACTCATCGGTGGTCCTTGATGGTGAGAAGGTCGTCGCATTCGACTACGAGCACTGCAAGGGGTGCGGCATCTGCGCGAAGGAGTGCCCGACCAATCCTAAGTTCGGCCGTAAGGCGATCGAGATGATCTCCGAGGGCTGCGAACTTCCGGGGGTGAAGTAGATGGCTGAGCAGAAACTCGTTGCGACGACGGGCAACGCCCTCGTGGCGGAGGCTTTCCGTCAGATCAGGCCCGATGTGGTGGCGGCGTATCCCATCACTCCGCAGTCAAGCATCGTGGAGGACATCGCAAAGCACGTGGCGAGCGGCCGCGTCCACACGAACTACGTCACGACCGAATCCGAGCATTCCGCGATGAGCGCGTGCATCGGCGCGTCGGCGGCAGGAGCGCGCGTGGCCACGGCAACGTGCGGACCGGGTCTCGCGATGATGTGGGAGATGCTCTACATCGCGTCGGGGATGCGGCTGCCGATCGTCATGGCCAACACGAACCGCGCCCTTTCCGCGCCCATCAACATCCACTGCGACCACTCTGACGTCATGGGCGCCAGGGATTCCTCCTGGATCACCCTGTTCGCGGAGACCGCACAGGAGGCGTATGACAACACCATCATGGCTGTGCGCATCGCCGAGCACCCCGACGTGCTCCTGCCGGTGATGAGTTGCCTGGATGGGTTCATCACCACGCATGCGGTGGACAGGGCGTGCATGCTCGACGACGAGACCGTCGCGGAGTTCGTTGGCGAATACGTCCCGGTGAACGCCCTTCTCGATACCGAGAACCCCTCCAGTCACGGGAACTTCTCGGGCTTGGGCGGACTCTACTTCGAGTTCAAGGCCCAGCAGCGCGCGGCGATGGCTCGCGCCAGTTCGGTTGTCGCTGAGGTCGGGGAGCGGTTCGCGGCGATATCGGGCCGCTCCTTCGGCATGGTAGAGGGCTGGGGGATGGAAGACGCCGAGACCGCCATCGTCGTGATCGGTTCCTCGGCGGGCAACGTCCGTCACGTCGCGCGGCAGTTGCGCGCCAAAGGCCAGAAGGTCGGAGTCCTCAAGATCCGATGCTTCCGTCCGTTCCCGGTCGAGGAGATCAGGTCAGCGCTCCGGGGCCTCAAGGCGATCGCGGTGCTCGACCGTTCGGACAGCTTCGGCGCCGAGGGCGGCCCGCTGTACCTCGAGATCCGCAGCGCCCTGTATGACCTGCAGGAGCGTCCGCCGGTGGTCAACTACGTGTACGGACTTGGCGGAGCCGACGTGAAGCTCGATCTCATCGAGCGCGTGTACTCGGATCTGTCCGGCATCGCGGTTGACGCCGTCGAGCCTGCCCCGCTCACCTACCTCGGCATCCGATAGGAGGAGACACGATGCCTTCACTCAAGGAACTGACGAAGAACAAGGATCTCCTCGCCGGCGGCCATCGCCTGTGTGGCGGTTGCGGCGCATCGATCGCGGTGCGCCAGGTCCTGCTCACTGCGGGAGACGCTGATGTGGTGACAAGCTGCGCCACGAGCTGCCTCGAGGTCTCGACCTCGATCTACCCGTATACGTCGTGGAAGAACTCGTTCATCCACTCGGCGTTCGAAAACTCCGCTGCGACCATGTCCGGAGTCGAGGCGGCGTTCAAGGGCCTCAAGCGCGCAGGTAAGATCCCTGCGGACAAGAAGATGAAGTTCGTCGCGTTCGGCGGCGATGGCGGCACGTACGACATCGGCCTCCAGTCGCTGTCCGGAGCCATGGAGCGCGGGCACGACATGGTGTACGTCTGCTACGACAACGGTGCGTACATGAACACGGGCATCCAGCGCTCCTCGGCCACCCCGAAGGGCGCATGGGCGACCACCGCCGAGGTCGGTCCGGCCCAGCAAGGCAAGATCCAGCGTCGCAAGGACCTCACCCAGATCATGGCCGCCCACAACATCCCGTACGTGGCGCAGGCCTCCATCTCGCACTGGAAGGACCTCACCTCCAAGGCCGAGAAGGCGTTCTCCGTCGAAGGTCCGGCGTTCCTGAACGTGTTCGCGCCGTGCCCTCGCGGCTGGCGCATCCCTTCCAGTCAGTCCATCGAGATCGCCAAGCTCGCCGTGCAGACCGGCTTCTGGCCACTGTACGAGGTCGAAGACGGCGTGTTCCGGCAGACTGTCAGGGTGGCCAACCGCAAGCCGCTTGAGGATTTCTTGAAGCCGCAGGGCCGGTTCAAGCACCTGTTCACTCCCGGTAACGAGGCGCTCCTGGCCGAGATCCAGTCCGACGTGGACAAGGCATGGGACGATCTGATCGGTCGATGCGCGACCGAGTGAGCTGCGTTCTCTTCGCGTAGGCATGACACCACATGACATCGAGGGCTCCGGATGGCCGACTCCGGAGCCCTCGATGCTAGAATGAACGGTGTTTCGAACGCCGGTCACGGGAGCTGATGTCCGCATGCACCGCCGCCAGCCACTTTGCGGGGTCCGCTGCGACATGGTGAGAGCCTGACGAGATGCGACTGCCACGACTCGGCCACCATCTGCACCACCAGATCGTCATCCCGCTCGTAGTGGCGCTAGTCGTGGTGGGCGTCATCGCCACCTTGGTCGCCGTCTCGCTCATCGGCCGAGTCATAAACGACTGGATCTACCAGAATGCGCGCTCCATCTCGGCGACCGTGATCGCCGAGATGGATGAGCATGGAACGAGGCTCGTGAAAGAGGCCAGGCTCGTATCCGGGATCCCGTCGTTTGCCGCGGCGGCGAAAGAAGGCGACGCTCCGGTCCTGGCACGGCAGCTCGTGATGCTGAACCGCTCGCTCGACGAGGACAATCTGATGGTGCTCGACGCCCAGGGCCGCGTCGTGGCATCCACGGGCCGTCTGCTGCTCGAGCCTGGCGCCGATCCAATCGATCCGAGGGACCGCGCCTTTCTCGAGGGACTGACGGGCCGTCCTGTCTTCGCACGCATCGGTGACCGACAGACGCTTTGTGGCATACAGCAGATGAGGGGACCGGGCGGCGAGGCGTATACGCTGGTGGTCTCGATCATCGTCGACGACCACTACTTGGGATCGCTTTCGATCACCTCCGAGGCCGCGCTCGCCTTGTACGACGCTTCCGGCAGGCATGTCGCGTTCTCGGTCCCACGGGAGATCGGCGACCCGGCGCTCGCCGTTGCGCTCCGCGAGAGCGAGAGTGAGGTCGACCAAGCCATCACGCGCACCGCCGGTGGTGTTTCCGACGCGCAGGTCCTGATTGCGGGCGAGACCGAGTACCACACGGTCGCCGAGAAGGTGACCTTCGCCGACGCTGACCCCGCTGGGAATCACCTGTACCTTGCGACGATCGTGGGCACCGGCGTGACCGACCCCGCGCGTCTGACCACGACGAACCTGATCGTGATGTGGTCGACCGTGGCGATCGTCGGGCTGATCGGTCTCGGCTACTACGTTGCCCGCGGCATCTCGCGGCATCTCGCGCTGCTCTCCGAAAGCGCGGCTCAGGTGGCCGAGGGCGACTTCGCATCGCACGTGGCCATACCCGGCCGCAACGAGCTGTCCGATCTGGCTCACAACTTCAATCGCATGACCGACTCGCTGAGGGAGCGGAGCGAATCGCTCACCAAGAAGGTGCTGGAGCTCGCCACGCTCTACGAGATGAGCCGCTCCTTGGGTTCGACGCTCGACCTCGACGCGCTCCTCGACTCGGTGATCGACTCCGCGCTCAGGATCTTCGATGTCGAGATCGGCTACATCACCCTCGTAGACCATGACACCGGGCGCCTTGAGGTGCGTGCGTGGAAGGGTGCTGATCTTTCCCGCTCAGGCGAGATCGCGGTGCGGAACTCGATGTCCGAATGGGTCATCCGTGAGGGCCGCCCGCTCATCTTCAACCCACAGACCGACCAAAACGGCGCACCCCGGGGCGACGGTATGGCCGGCGCCCTTGCCGCGCTGTGCGTGCCGCTAACCTCGGCCGAAGGAACGATAGGCTCCATCACCGTCGGCAGCCGGAACCCGGACCAGCGCTTCACGAGCGACGATGTGCGGCTGCTCGCGACGATCGCCAACCACGTGACGATCGCCGTCGGCAACATCGGGCTGTTCTCCAGCGTGCAGGAGGCGTACCTCGCGACGGTGCGGGCGCTCGCCGCAGCCGTGGACGCGAAGGACCCGTACACCCGTGGGCACTCGAACGGGGTCGCAGCGTATGCGCTCCGGATCGGAGAGGCGATGGTCTTCTCTCAAGAGCAGATGGTGGCTCTCGAGATGGCGGCGTACCTGCACGACATCGGCAAGATCGGCATCAGCGAGGACATACTCCTCAAGCCCGGCAAGCTCACCGACGCCGAGATGAGTCAGATGCGCCACCACCCGCTCATCGGCGCCAATATCCTCAAGCCCGTTGCGTTCCCCTGGCCCATCGCCCCGATAGTGCGCCACCATCACGAACACTACGACGGGGACGGCTACCCTGCCGGCCTCAAGACCGAGGAGATCCCCATCCTGGCCCGCGTGCTCACCGTCGCCGACGCTTTCGAGGCGATGGTGGCCGACCGTCCGTACCGGCGCGGCCGCTCGCAGCAGGAGGCGATCCTAGAGCTCCGCAGGTGCGCCGGGACGCAGTTCGACCCCCGGGTGGTCGAGGCGTTCGTGAACGTGCTGGAGTCGGAGGGCGCGGGAGCGGCCGAGGCGACTCCGGCGGACGAGGAGGTGGGTCCCGACGAGGCCCAGGCGGTCTATATCGCCATCGCCGACGCCATGTTCGCGAGCTTCCGCCGCCTCGGCGGGCCGAGACTTGCGAACAACCTTGAGCGATCCCTCAACGAGCGGCTCCGCGAGGAGGGCATGCCTCTCATCGTCCAAGCGGGACGGCTTCTGCCCGCCGATGGAGAGCTGTCTGAAGACGTGATGTCCGGCCACCTCGGTCACGCCCTCACGCTGATGGGCGTGAGCATCGAGGAGGCCTCGGGCACCGGCCTCGCGGATCACTTCTTGTCCGAGGCCCTGGAGACGCTTCCTGAGCGCATGCGCATGCATGCTGAGCGCCTCGGCCTGCTCGCGAACGCCTGAGCGGCGGGGCGCGCGCAGACCCTATGACCCGAGTGCGGGTGGTCGCAGGCATTGCTGCTACACTATCTGCCACCGCAGGCCGGCACCGGTGCGACGAGGGGACATGCATGGCCGTGATCGTGCAGAAATATGGTGGGACCTCGGTCGGCTCGCCCGAGCGCATGAGGGCGGTCGCCGAGCGCATCGTCGCCGCCAAGGAGGCTGGACACAAGGTGATCGCCGTCGTGTCGGCCATGGGCGATGTGACCGACGACCTTGTGCGACTGGCGGCACAGATCAACCCCGAGCCCCCCGAGCGCGAGCTCGACATGCTGCTGGCCACCGGCGAGCAGGTCTCCATCGCGCTGCTCGCCATGGCCATCCACTCGCTCGGCCATGAGGCCATCTCGTTCACCGGCCCGCAGGTGGGCATCGTCACCGATCACGGGCACACGAAGGCCAAGATCCTGGAGGTACGCGCAGACCGGGTGCGTGACGCGCTTGCCGAGGGCCGTGTGGCGATCGTCGCAGGCTTCCAGGGGGTCACGGCCGACGGCAGCATCACTACGCTCGGCAGGGGTGGCTCGGATACGACCGCGGTAGCCGTCGCGGCCGGCATCGATGCTGACGTGTGCGAGATCTACACGGACGTGGACGGTGTCTACACCGCCGACCCGCGCGTGGTCCCCGACGCCCGCAAGATCGGCGTCATCAGCTACGAGGAGATGCTCGAGCTCGCCGCGAGCGGTGCAGGCGTCTTGAACCTCCGTTCTGTGGAATTCGCGCGCAACCACGGTGTGGTCATCCACTGCCGCTCGAGTTTCACCGGCGCGCCCGGAACCATCGTCGAGGAGGCGGACAACTCCATGGAGCAAGCCATCATCTCAGGTGTCGCCCACGATACGTCTGAGGCCAAGGTCACGATACGCGACGTCCCCGACCGGCCCGGTGCGGCGGCGACCGTCTTCACGACGATGGCCGAGGCGAACGTCAACGTCGACATGATCATTCAAAACGTCTCGGAGGCCGGTGCCACGGACATCTCTTTCACGACACCCAAGGCCGATCTCGTGCGCGCCAGGCGCGCTGCCGATGCGGTGGTGGCCGAGCTTGGCGCCCGGGAATGGCAGGTGGACGAGTCGATCGCGAAGGTCTCGCTCGTGGGAGCGGGTATGAAGACTCACCCCGGCGTTGCTGCGCAGATGTTCCGCGCACTGTCGGACGCGGGCGTGAACATCGACCTGATCTCCACCTCGACGATTCGTATCACCTGTGTCGTCGAGGCGCGACAGGTGGAAGCCGCCGTCCGGGCGCTGCACCACAGCTTCGGGCTGGCTGAAGGCGACGTGTCGGTGGAGAGTGTGCCGGCGTGCGGGAAGGGTGAGTGATGTGAGCTGGGGCAGGGCGATGCCTGATCGTCCGGTCGTCGCGGTTGCGGGGGCGACCGGGGCGGTTGGCCGCGAGATGCTCGCGGTGCTCGAGCAACGTGCGTTCCCCGCTGCTCGGGTGCTGGCGCTCGCTTCGGCGCGCTCGGCCGGCAGGACGCTGCCGTACGCTGGCGGTCGCCTCACGGTCGAGGAGATGACCGGGGAGAGCTTCGCGGATGTGGACGTCGCTCTGTTCAGCGCGGGCGCGGGCATCTCCCGACAGTTCCGCGAAGCCGTCACCTCGGCCGGATGTGTCATGATCGATAATTCCTCGGCGTTCCGGATGGACGACGACGTCCCGCTCGTGGTGCCGGAGGTCAACGCCGCTGAGCTGGCACGGCACTGTGGCGTGATCGCCAACCCGAACTGTTCCACCATCCAGATGGTGGTGGTGCTCGATGTCCTGAGAAGACTCGCGCCGATCACGCGCGTGGTGGTTTCCACCTATCAGGCGGCATCGGGCGCGGGGCAGGCGGCCATGGATGAGCTGCACGGCCAGACCCGCGATCTTCTTGACGGCCGCGATCTGACACCCTCGGCGTTCGCCCACCGGATCGCGTTCAACTGCATCCCACAGATCGACGTCTTCCTCGATGACGGCTCCACCAAAGAGGAGTGGAAGATGGTCGTCGAGACGCGCAAGATCATGGGAGAGCCCGGCATGGCCGTCGCCGTCACCTGCGTTCGCGTTCCCGTCTTGCGCTGCCATTCCGAGGCGCTCGCGGTGGAGTTCGCCGGGCCGGTATCAGTGGAAGATGCCGCGCGGGCCCTGAATGAGGCTACAGGGGTGACACTGCTCGATGATCCGGTATCGCAGACGTATCCGATGCCCGCGATGCTAGAGGGCACCGACGACTGCTACGTCGGCCGGCTTCGGGCCGACGTCAGCGTCCCCCACGGTCTCCAGATGTGGGTGGTGGCGGACCAGCTGCGCAAGGGAGCGGCTCTCAACGCCGTCCAGATAGCCGAGGCGCTGCTGGGGCGGTAAGATTCGGCAAGAGCATGACGACGAACCATGATCGCCGGGGAGAGAGCATGGCAGAGCAGACGATTCTGATCGTCGAGGACGACGCTACGATTGCGCGGTTCGTGGAACTCGAGCTGGAGCACGCCGGTTTCGACGTCGTGCGCGCGGCCGATGGACCGGCGGCGATCGAGCTGCTGGGCTCCGTCGACGTGGACCTCGTGGTGCTCGACCTGATGCTGCCGGGCATCGACGGGATCGACGTCGCCCGTCACATCCGCAAGACGGGCTCGGACGTCCCGATCCTGATGCTGACAGCTCGTGCGGAGACCCACGACGTCGTCTCCGGTTTTGACGCCGGGGCCGACGACTACCTGCGCAAGCCGTTCGAGATCCCCGAGTTGCTCTCGCGGATCCGGGCTCTGCTGAAGCGCTCGGTCGCCTCCGGTCAACCCATCCACGAGGCCTCCGGAGTCCGCATCGACCCCGAGCGCCGTCTGGCCACGCTTCACGACGAGCCGCTGGACCTGACCGCCAAGGAGTTCGACCTGCTCGCGTATCTCGTCTCCAATGCCGGCCGGGTGATATCGCGCGACGAAATCCTCAACGCCGTGTGGGGAGAGCAGCACTCGACCGACTCGAACGTCATCGAGGTCTTCGTGTGCCACATACGCAACAAGATCGGCGATCGTGAGAACCGCATCGTCCAGACCATCAGGGGGGTCGGGTACTTCTTCGCGAAGGGCTAGGACGAGAGCAGTGCGGTTCACGTCGATACGGGCGCGCGTCGCCTTTTTGTCCACGATCTTCTCGTTACTGCTCGTGGGCAGCATCACCTTCGCCACGTACGTGCTGGTGTCCCACGGCATGAACGACTCCGCCTCGCGCACGGCGATGCGTCTCGAGAGCGTGGCGGCGCGGGTGGCCGCGCGGGTGCTCGACAACGCCGTGGCGGAGGCCGGACTCCGTGGGCTCACCGGCGCCGAAGCCGACGAGTTCGTCGCCGACATCTTTCTCGCGACCCCGCCCGAGGTGATCGCCAGCGGCCTGGTGTACGAGGGCTCCTTCACTCTTCACGCATGGGCCGCTCCGGGTGATCCCGGCCGAGTCGTCTGGAGCCTCGGCCCACTGGCCGATGACCCCTCGGCGCAAGCCGAGCCGGAAGCGGCGGAGGCGCTCAGGACCGGTGAGATCGCGCAGGCGTTTCCCGAGCACCGCGTGCGTCTGGCGGGTATGTTCCGCCGGGCCGATCTCGGCAGTTACGTCTCGTTCATCCCCGTTGCGATCCCGGGACTGCACGGCGCGGTGTTGCAGGTGGAGTACGACCCCGAGAACGAGGAGGCCATCCTTGACGCGACGCGAGACCCCATGATGGGCGTCACGATCGCCTCGCTGCTGGCCGCGCTTCTGATCACCATGCTCACCACCGGATGGACGCTCACGCTTGTGGAGAATCTACGGCGCACCGCGGACTCGGTGGATGTCGGGCAGCTCGACGTGCGCCTGCCTGAAAAGGGGCAGAACGAGGTCACCGAGCTCGCCCGGTCGCTCAACCGCCTGATAGAGAACCTCAGGCGCCGGAATGAGGCGCAGGCGCGCTTCATCGCGGACGCCTCGCATGAGCTTGCGACTCCGGTAGCCGGTATCCGGGGATACGTGAACATACTCAGGGCCTGGGGCGCCGAGGACCCTGTCTTGCGCGAGGAGGCTGTGAGCGCGATCGACCGCGAATCGCGACGGATGGCTCGCCTGTGCAGCGACCTGCTCTCGGTGATCCGCAACGAGGAGGTCGTGGAGTACCGTCAGATCCGCTACGACATCAACGCGGTGAGCCGGGAGGTGCTCGCGAACGCGGCCACCCGGTACATCGACAAGCAACTCGAGTTCACCGGGCCGAGCGAGGGCGCCCTATGGCTGTTCGGGGACCCCGACCGGGTCGAGGAGGCGCTGGGTATCCTTGTGGACAACGCGTGCAAGTACACTCCAGTCGGCGGTTCGGTCTCCGTCGACACTCGCCGCCATCGCGAGCGCATCGTGATCGAGGTCGCCGACACCGGGGTCGGCATTCCCGAAGAAGACATCCCTAACATCTTCGACCGGTTCTACCGCAGCGACGTATCGCGATCCAAGGAGACCGGCGGTTTTGGCCTCGGCCTCGCGATCGCCAAGCACATCGTTGACGCGAGCGGCGGGTTCATCTCAGTGAGAAGCGCGATCGGCAAGGGCACCACGTTCGAAGTCACACTCCCGCGTCAGAAGACGAGGCAGGGATGAAACTCACGACCCGAGACATCGCCCGGGCGGGAGTGATCGCGGCAGCCTACGCTGCGCTCACGGTCGCCGCCATCCAAAGCCCGCTCGGGTACGGGCCGGTGCAGATCCGCGTTTCAGAGGCGGTCACCGTGGTGGCCTGCCTCACTCCCGCTGCGATCCCCGGCCTGTGGATCGGCGCCGTGCTCGCCAACGCGTTCATGCTCACGCAGTTCGGGGTATTCGCGCTGTTCGACGTCGTGTTCGGGGCACTCGGCACGCTTCTGGGGGCCACCTGGACGTGGCGCCACCGGGGCCGACCGGCGCTCGCCCTGCTCGGCCCAGTGGCCGCAAACGCGCTCATCGTGCCCGCGTACCTGCCGCTCATGTTGACAGGAGCGACCGGCATCGAGTTCTACAGTTTGCCGCTGTTCGGCATCGACGCGTCGGGCGCATGGTGGAGCATGTACCTCTTCGGCTTGGTCGCAGTGGGTGCCGGCCAGGCTCTGGTCGTCTACGGCCTCGGCTTGCCGCTGCTGGGCGTGCTGCGCCGTCTCGGCGTGGACAGGCTGCTCTCGGGACGCTCGGAGGGGTGAGATGGAGCACGCCGTCATCGACGCTACGCCTCTGATCAGCCACAACACGGCGTCGTGCACCGAGTGCTGGGGTTGCGTGCGCTGTTGCCCGGTGAAGGCCATCCGCGTGGTTGGCAGCCGCTCGGAGGTGGTGCAGGAGAAGTGCGTCGCGTGCGGGATATGCGTGGCCGAGTGCGGGCGGAAGGGGCACGTGGTTCGCGACGATACGCCGGCCGTGCGAGAGATGCTGCGCTCGCGTCGCCCGGTCGTGGTGCTGCTGGCCAGCGAGTTCGCGGCCGCGCTGCACCCCTTGACGGTCGCGCAGATCGAGCGTGGGCTCGAGGCGCTCGGCTTCTGGGGCATCGAGACCACGCTGCTGGGCGAGGAGATCGTGGCGGCGGCGTACCGCAACGTGCACCTGCGTGAGGACATGCTGCTGAGTATCCGCTCCACATGTCCGGTCGCGGTGAACTTCGTGCGCGCGTTCCATCCTGCACTCGTGCCGGCACTCGCCCCGATCGTGCCGCCGTACGTCGCTCAATCAGA
>JAJZRZ010000221.1 GCA_021850085.1 Actinomycetes bacterium
GGCGCAGCGCGTGTCGCGCGCGCGGGCGCTCGTGCTGGAGCCGCGCATCTTGTTGCTGGACGAGCCGCTCTCGTATCTCGATCCGCTCATCAAGCGCAGGCTGGTGGGCGACTTCTCGGAGATCATCGCCGGGGAGGGGGTCACGGCGCTGTACGTCACTCACGACCAGGACGAGGCGATGGTCGTGGCGGACCGGGTCAGCATCATGCACGAGGGCCGCATCGTGCGCACCGGCGGCGTTGACGAGGTCATGGGCCTGCCCACCGACGCCTGGACGGCCGGTTTCATCGGCATGGACGCCGCGTTGGGCGGACGCATCACCTCCACCGAGGAGGGTGTCGCCGAGATCGCGGTCGCAGGAGAGCTCATCTACGCCACCACCGGCCTGCCGGCCGGGATCGACGTGTTCGTCGGCATAAGACCGGAGGACGTGCTGCTCTTCGACGCCGGCTCGGCGATCCCGCACTCCTCGGCACGCAACCACCTGCGCATGCGGGTGGGGACGATCGAGCGCAGGGGAAGCACCGACCGCGTGAGCCTTTCCGCAAACGGTCTCAGGCTTGCTGCTTCGGTCTCGCGCGCGTCCGTCCGCGAACTCGGCCTTGCCGAGGGCGTGGAGGTGCTCGCACTGTTCAAGGCGACCGCGGTGCGCGTCGCCCCAGCACGCGAGGTACCCCAAGGGGTATGATGGTTGCCCGCTGGCACGCGAAGCCAGCTCGCGGACCGGCACGCCGCGAGGAGGACGGATGGACGACACAGAACGCATACCGGTGACCGCTGCGGTGCTCGCTGGCGGCAGGTCGCAGCGCATGGGCGTGGACAAGACGTTGCTGCCCTTCGACGGCGAGCCGCTGGTGCGCCGGGTGGCCGACCTCGCGGGCCGCGTGTGCCGCGGCGTCATGGTGGTCACGAATCGCCCTGAGGCCCTCGCCGACGCAGGGCTGCCCGACTCGGTGACGGTGCTGACCGACGAGGTCGCCTACCAAGGTCCGCTCGGCGGGCTCGTGACCGCGCTCAAGAACGCCGAGGACGATTGGGTGCTGGCCCTGGCCGCTGACATGCCGTGGCTCGAGCCCTCGGTCGTACACGCGCTGTGGGACGCACGGGATGGTGCTCAGGTGGTGATGCCGACCTCCGAGGAGGGCCCTGAGCCGCTGCTCGCGCTGTACCATCGCAGCTGCCTTCCCGAGGCGCGTAGAGTGCTCGAATCCGGCCGCCGCCGTCTGGTCGCCATGCTCCCGGCGGTCAGGGTCGTCGAGGTCTCTCTCGACACGCTGCGGCGCGTGGACCCGGGGCTGCGCAGCCTCGTGAACGTGAACACCCCCGAGGAGCTCCTCGAGGTACGTGACGAGGCCGCGAGCGGCGCCGGCGAGTCCGCACTGCGGGTCTCGGTCATCGAGGTGGGCGGGCGTCGTTCGCGAGGCATGCCCGCCGAACGGCCCATCACCGTCTTCTTGAACGACGACGAGATAGCTACAACCCAGGCGACACCGGAGGACCTCGCCGATCTCGCCGCCGGCTTTTTGGTGGCCGAGGGTTTCCTCACCGGCCGCGACGCGCTCGAGGGCATCGACGTGGACCAGAAGCGCGGCCTGGTGTACGTGCGCAGCCGGGAGCAGGCGCCCCCGGACGTGGCCGAGCGCACGCGTTACGTCACATCCGGGTGCGGCAAAGGCGTCACGTTCTCCTCGGTCGGGCATGCGCGCGGGATCGAGCCCGTCGTCTCCTCGGTGGTCGTGGACAGCGACGAGGTCTACGCTCTCATGGGCGAACTCGCACGGGCCGCGTGCGCGTACCGTGACACGGGAGGCATGCACTCCTGCGGGCTGGGAGTCAGCGGGCGGGTCGTCCTCATCCGCGAGGACGTGGGGCGCCACAACGCGCTCGACAAGCTCATCGGCAGGGCATGGCTCGACTCGGTCCCCACCAAAGATGCCGTGCTGCTCACGACCGGGCGCATCAGCTACGAGATGGCGGTGAAGGCGGCAAAGGCTCACGTGCCGGTCGTCGTTTCACGAACCGCGGTCACCGATCTTGCCGCTGAGGTGGCCGAGCGCGCCGGCATCACACTGGTGGGTTACGCCCGGGGTGGCAAGCTTGTGGTGTACACGAATCCGCAGCGCATCGCATCCCGCGAGGAGGTGGACGGATGATCACCGTCGAGGAAGCGATCGAGCAGGTGCTATCCCGGATCGTCGTGCTCGAGCCGGAGCGAGTCGAGCTGCTCGATGCGCTCGGTCGCGTGCTGGCCGAGGATGTGGTCTCCGACATCGACGTCTCGCCCTTCGACAACTCGGCGATGGACGGGTACGCGCTGCGCTACGCTGACGCCGCGCATGCCAGCGAGGCGAGCCCGGTCACGCTGCGCGTGATCGAGCACATACCGGCGGGTGTGGCGCCCGGGCGCCGCGTCGGACCTGGCGAGGCCTCCCGCATCATGACCGGCGCGCCCATGCCCGAGGGGGCCGACGCGGTGGTCATGGTGGAGAAGACGCGCCCGGGCGAGAACGACGGCGTCGCCGGGGGCACCGTCGAGATACTGACCGCGCCGAAGCCCGGCGAGCACATCCGTGCGAAGGCCGAAGAGGTGCGCGCGGGCGAAGCCGTGCTGCTTCGTGGGGAGCGCATAGGCCCGGCGGCCATCG
>JAJZRZ010000222.1 GCA_021850085.1 Actinomycetes bacterium
GCTCACCGGGCGCTACCTGAACGGCGAGATCGCGATCCCTGTTCCGGAGGGGCGTCGCGATGCCGAGCGCGGACACCTCAAGCTCATCGGGGCGCGCGAGAACAACCTCAAGAACGTGGACGTGGACATCCCGCTCGGAAACCTCGTGGTGGTGACCGGCGTCTCCGGCTCGGGCAAGAGCTCGCTTGTGACCGACACGCTCGCGCCCGCGCTCTCCAACCATGCGCACCGCACGCGTCACCGCACGGGGAAGTACGGCAGGATCGAGGGCCTCTCGGAGATCGACAAGGTGATCGTGATCGACCAGAGCCCCATCGGCCGCACGCCGCGCTCCAACCCAGCCACCTACACGGGCGTATGGGACGACATCCGCGCGCTGCTCGCGTCCACCAACGAGGCGAAGGCGCGCGGCTACTCACAGGGCCGTTTCAGCTTCAACGTGCGCGGCGGGAGATGCGAGAACTGCAAGGGTGACGGCCAGATCAAGATCGAGATGCACTTCCTGCCCGACATCTACGTGCCGTGCGAGATATGCAAGGGCGCCCGGTACAACCGCGATACGCTGCTGGTCACGTACAAGGGCAGGAACGTGGCGGAGATCCTCGACATGTCGGTTGAGGAGGCGCTGAGCTTCTTCGAGAACATCCCGCCGATTCGCCGCAAATTCCAGACGCTTTACGACGTGGGCCTCGGCTACATCCGCCTCGGCCAGCCCGCCACCACGCTCTCTGGCGGCGAAGCGCAGCGCGTGAAGCTCGCGAGCGAGCTGCAGCGGCGGAGCACAGGCAAGACGTTCTACATCCTCGACGAGCCCACAACGGGCCTGCACTTCGACGACGTGCGGCAGCTCCTCCAGGTGCTGCAGCGCCTCGTGGACGGCGGCAACACGGTACTCGTGATCGAGCACAACCTCGATGTGGTGAAGAGCGCCGACCACATCATCGACCTCGGCCCCGAAGGCGGGCATCGCGGCGGGCGCATCATCGCGCAAGGGACGCCGGAGGAGATCGTGCGCGTGGCCGACAGCCACACGGGACGGTTCCTGAAGCCGGTGCTCGAGGGGCTCGGCGCGACCGTGGCGCCGGAAAGGTAGCGCGAAGCATTGCAACAATATGACTAAAGTGTCATATTAGCGCTATGAAGTTTGCCGAGTTGCTGAGCATCGTCAACAACCGCCCGGTCTTCACGTCTGCGCTCTTGCGGGCGGGAGATCTGGACACAACGGACCTGGCCAGCCAGCTCTCGCGCTGGGTGGCGAGCGGCAAGCTGCTGCAGCTCCGGCGCGGCGTCTATGCGCTCGCAGGGCAGTACCGTTCGCGGCCACCTCATCACTTCGAGATCGCCAACCTGCTCGAACGGCCGTCGTATGTGAGCCTCGAGAGTGCGCTCTCATACCACGGCGTCATCCCCGAGGCCGTCTTCGTCACCACCAGTGTGACCACGGCGCGTGCTGGCGAGTTCGAAACGCCGCTCGGCAGGTTCGGGTATCGCCATGTCATGCCCGCGCTGTTCTGGGGCTATGTAACGGTGACGATCGGGGGAGCAGAGGTGCTCGTCGCTCGACCGGAGAAGGCGTTGCTCGACCTCATCTACCTGCGGCCCGGGAGCGACAAGCCCGCGTTCTTGGAGGAGCTTCGGCTGGATACCGGGAGATTGGACCAGAGCGTGCTTGATGACATGGCGCGCCGAAGCCGCAAGCCGAAACTCATGCGGGTCTCCGAGCACGTCGCGCGTTCGCGCGAGGCGGATGGCGGGTGGGAGCAACTGTGAGAGACCGCGCGATCGAGTTGGTGAGCGGCCGTCCGCCCGGAGACGGTTTGAACCTGCTGCGTGAGTACCTGCAATCACGCCTGCTAGGCGCCATGCAGGAGGCCGGGGCGATGGTGCCGCTTGCATTCATGGGTGGGACGGCACTGCGCTTCCTGTACCGCCAGCCGCGCTTTTCCGAGGACCTGGACTTCACGCTTGAGCGGAACGGCAGCGCGTTCGACTTCCGTAGACTGACCGACAAGCTGAAGCGCCAGCTCGCGCGCGAGGGCTATGTGGTGACTGCCGGGCTGCGCCAGGTGGGCGCTGTGGAGCGAGCATCGTTCGGGTTTGTCGGCCTGCCGTACGAGGCGGGACTGTCGCCGCACGAGGGTGAATCGCTCAAGATCCTCCTGGAGGTCTACACGAACCCTCCCGCTGGCGCCAAGCTCGCGGTCACGGTCGTGGACCGCTTCGGTCCACTCCGCCTGCAGCACCACGACCTGCCGTCCCTGTTTGCCGTAAAAATCGCTGCGGTGCTGGCGCGACAGTACACGAAAGGGCGCGACCTCTACGATCTGATGTGGTACCTCAATCGGGAATCCGCGCTCGAGCCCAACCGAGTGTTGCTGGCGAACGCGCTTGCCCAGACAGCGCCCGATGCCGTGGCGCTCGCCGAAGCAGACTGGCGCGAGGCACTTCGCGTGCGACTGGCGACGGTGGACTGGCTCGACGCGCGCCGAGACGTGGAACGTTTCCTCGAACAGCCGCGCGACTTGGAGCTCATCGTGGCAGCGACCTTCGACCAGCTGCTCGCAAAGGGCTTGCAGTGACCTCCACCCCCGACATCGCCTCCCAGTTGGCGCACGTGCCCGATGCGCCCGGCGTCTACGATCACC
>JAJZRZ010000018.1:0-6644 GCA_021850085.1 Actinomycetes bacterium
GGGGAGTCGCCCGCGAGCACCAGGACGTGCCTGGGCGCGGTTCCCATGATGAGCAGGTCACCGCGGTTCTCCACAATGACCTCCGTCGAGTGCGCCGCCAGACCGCGAGCCACGCGCTCGGCTACGGCGCCGGCGACAGCCGCCATCGGACCCACCCCCGCATGGCGCGCCGCCTCGGCCATCGCGCGCACGATCTCCGGGGCGTCAGGCTCCACCTCCACGGGTACGTGGCTCTCGAAGAACACAGGGTGCGTCGAGATATAACCCTCGAGGTCCGCGCGGAGCGCGGCGGCGAGCGCGGCGGCCTCGGAGCGCAGTTCCCGGCATGCGGAGATGTGCAGGTCCGTCTCTCCGTGCACGATCTCGAAGCCGACGAGGCCTGCAGCATCCATATCCTGGCGGTGGATTCTCGGCTGCCATACCATGTGAGTCATGGTAGCAGTCTGGGGTAGGTAACCATGTAGAGGCATTGAGAGAAGGTGACAACGTGCGCGAGATCCTCGAGCTGTGCGTGGAGCTGGACCAACGTGCCGAGCGGCTGTATGCGGGACTCGCGGCGGTGGCGCCCGACGAGTCGCTGCGGCGCATATTCGCCGAGCTGGGCAGGGACGAGGCCGAGCACACCGGATGGTGGTGCGGGCTGCTCGAAGCATGGGAGCTCGGACTGCTCCCCGACGTCGTCAACGACACCGAGAACCTCATCGCGCGCCTCACCCGGCTGCGCGACGAGCTCGCAGCCATCGACACCAGCCGCCTCGAAGACCTCGACGTGGACGGGATGATCGCACTGGCGGCCCGCATGGAGTTCTCGATGATCGATCCCGTGTTCGGCGAGCTCATCGACCTCACGGAACCGGCGCGCGCCGAGCACCGGCAAACCGCGTACCGGCTTCATCTGCAAAGACTGATCGATGCGATCGGGCAGTATTACGAGCCCGGATCGCTCGCCGGGCTGCTCGCCACGACGCTCTCGCGCACTTGGCGGGACAACCTGCGCCTTGCCGTGTTCGCGACCCACGACATGCTCACCGGTCTCTACAATCGGCGGGCGTTGGCATCCCATCTCCCGCAGTGGACCGCGTGGTCCGCCCGGTACGGCCATCCACTCGCCCTCCTGCTGGTCGATGTCGACGGTTTCAAGCAAGTCAACGACACGCATGGTCACGCAGAGGGAGACAGGGCGCTCAAGGCCGTCTCCACGGCGCTGCGACGAGCCACTCGTGCGTCCGACCTGGTGATCCGCTACGGCGGCGACGAGTTCGCTGTCATAGCGCCGGAGACCGACACCGAAGAGTACGCGGAGCTTTGCACCCGCATCACCGAGACGGTGCGCGATCTTGAGGTCTTCACCGGCGACGGCACGCGCATCGCCCTGACGGTGAGCGTGGGAGGTGTGGTGGCCAAGGATCCGCCAGGCTCCCCGCAGCGCAGGATCGAGGCGTTGCTCGCGGCAGCCGACCAGTCCCTGTACGAGGCCAAGACCACCGGAAGGAACTGCGCGGGCACCCCCGCTGCCGCCTTCTAGCCGCGCCGCGCCCTCATCGCCCGGCCAGTTCGGCCGCGTGGTGGCTCGAGCGGACGAATGGCGCGCTCGCCACGCCCGAAAAGCCCATCCTCCTGCCGTCACGCGCGAAACGGGCGAACTCGGCCGGCTCCACGAACGCCGCCACCGGAAGGTGCCGCGCGCTCGGGCGAAGATACTGCCCGAGCGTGAGGAGCTCGCAGCCGGCGGCGCGCAGGTCGCGCATCACCTCGAGCACCTCCTCCCTCGTCTCGCCGAGGCCGAGCATCAGGCCGGACTTGGTGGGAATCCGCGGTGCCCGCACACGGGCCCGCTCGAGGACTCGCAGGCTACGCGCGTAGTCGGCCTGCGGGCGCACCGTGGAGTACAGCCGCGACACGGTTTCGACGTTGTGGTTGAACACGTCGGGCGCGGCCTCCAAGACGGTGTCCACCGCATCGGACGAGCCGCCGAAATCGCTCACGAGCACCTCGATCGCCGCGCCCGGCGCCGCGGCCCTGATCGCGCGGATCGTGGCGGCGACGTGGCCGGCGGCACCATCGCCGCAGTCGTCACGGGTCACCATCGTCACCACCGCATGCCGAAGGCCCAAGCGCGCCACCGCCTCGGCGACGCGTCCCGGCTCCCCCGGGTCGAGCGGAGCGGGAGAGCGCGTTTCCACGGCGCAGAACGCGCACCCTCTGGTGCACACGTCGCCGGCGACAAGGAAGGTCGCGGTGCCGCTCGCGTAGCACTCGCCCCTGTTCGGGCACTTGGCCTCGCGGCACACCGTCGACAGCCGCAGCTCGCCCAGCAGGCCTTCGACCGCCTGGTACTCGCCTGAGCGCGCGAGCGGCCGCCTGAGCCACGCGGGGAGGCGCTCGGCAGAGATGCCATGCTCGTACGCCACGTCAGACGCCGCACTTCTGCGCCGCGTCCGCGCACGCCATGCGGATGACCTCGGAGACCGTGGGGTGCGCGTGCACCGTCTCGGCCAGCTGCCGGACCCCGATGCCATGCCGCATGGCGACCGCCACCTCGTGGATGATCTCCACCGCGTGCGGTCCGGCGATCTGGCTCCCGACGATCCGCCCGGTGCCCTTCTCGGCCACCATCTGGACGAACCCGCCGGAGTCTCCCTCGCCGAGTGCCTTGCCGTTCGCGGCGAACTTGGCGACCGCCTGCACGGCGTCGATACCGGCCTCCTTCGCCGAATCGCGGCTGGAGCCCACGACCGCGACCTCCGGAAACGTGTACACACAAGCAGGGACGCAGTCGTAGCGCACGGTCTCGAGGTGCTTCCCTCCCGCAAGCACTGCGACCGCGTTGCGGGCGGCCACGACACCCTCTTCCTCGGCCACATGCGCGAGCATCATCCCGCCGATGAGGTCACCGATCGCGTACACGCCTGCGAGGTTGGTGCGGAAGTGCTCGTCCACCTTCACGGCTGCGCGGTCCATCTCCACGCCCGCCTCGGCGTAGCCACAGTCCGCGGAGTTCGGGATGCGACCGACCGCGCTCATCACGACATCGCTCTCGAGCACCGTGCCGCCCCGCAACGTGGCACGCATGCGCCCGTCCACACGCTCCACCCGCTCGACCGCGTCCGCCAGATGGAACTGGATGCCGAGCTCCTCGAGCGCCTCCTGCGTCTGTCTCACGACGCGCCTGTCGTTACCCGGGAGGACCTGCTCCATGAGCTCGACGACGGTCACGACGCTGCCAAACGCGGCGTACGCGCACGCGAACTCGAGCCCGATCACCCCGCCGCCGATGATGACGATCGTCTTCGGGATCTCGGTGAGTGCGACGGCGTGATCGCTCGTCCACACACCCTCCAGGTCATGGTCGATGTTCGGCAGCCTGAAGACCGCCGATCCTGTGGCCAGGATGAGCGCATCACCCTCAATGGTGCGCGTACCTCCTTCGGCAAGGCTCACCTCGATGGTCCTGGGCCCGGCCATGCGGCCTGCGCCGTGGACGACCTCGACGCTCAGGCGCCGCGCGGTGGACTCCACCTGGTCCACGAGCTCGTCGACCACGCTCTCCTTGCGCGCACGCAGCGCTGGGACGTCCACGCTCGCGACCGCGGCGGTGAGTCCGAAGTCCGCGGCCTCACGCGTGTCGCGCACGATGCGCGCCGAGCGCAGGATGGTCTTGGTCGGGATGCAGCCCCACAACAGGCAGGTCCCGCCGAGCCGCTCACGCTCGATGAGGGTCACCTTCGCGCCGAGACGCGCCGCCTGAAACGCAGCCGAGTAGCCACCGGGGCCACCGCCGAGAACAACGATATGCATAGCCGCGAGCCTCCGATCGACGACGGTCGAGCCGCCTTGGACTTCCGCGCCGGACTCCGGGCGGCGGGGAAAGCATCATAGCACCGCACGCGGCCAGGAGCCGTCACCCTCCCGCGAGGCAGAGCTCGGGGATGCTGTCCTGAACACCGCGCCCTCGCACGTGAGGAACTTGTCCAGCGCGAGACCCGCGTAGCGCATGACCGGCTCTGTGGCCTGCTGCCCGACCACGACCGCGAACAGCACGGCCCACTCTCCGAGGTGCCGGGTGAAGAAGTGACCGCCGCGGTCGAACGCGCGCGCGTCTCCCGCCGCCGCTCCCCGCAGGCAGTGCGCCATGAAGGAGAGCTCGGTGGAGATGTGATCGGGCAGCCGCACCCCCTCGGCCAGCGCGGGCACGAGAAACGATGCCTCGCCGTACACGTCCACCAGCGCCGAAAGGTGCTCCTCAACGTCTCCCGGCACGTAGGTGGTCTCCTGCGCGGAGAGCACGTGTACGAAGGGGTCGAAGCCGCCCGGGCGTCCGCACAGGCGTTCACGCTCGCTCGCGAACGCGGCGCGACCGCCGGAGGTCCTGAGCGCGAAATCGGCGCCTTCGAACGCTGCGAGGATCGCCGCTTCGTCCACATGCCGGTTCACGCGGCACGTCCGCATGGCGATGCGCAGCCTCCGCACGGCGGCCGCCACCTCCGCGATGTCCCCGCGGTACAGCCTCGCCAGCGATTCGTACGCCGCGATGCGGTCGTCGAACAGGCAGCTGCACGCATCGGGCGTGTGTCCGCAAGGCAGCACGTCGCTCGCGCGCGCGCACGGCTCCTCGGCCGCATGCTCCGCAGGGCCGATGACGAGATCGTGCTCTTCCAGACCGGTCCGCAAGCCCATCGCGAGGGTGTGCGGGAGCCCCTCGGAGGCCATGTGCCGCACGACAGCGTCCACATCGTACGGCACACGGTGCGCCACCACGCTGAGCCAGATGTCGCCGGCACCCACCCGGCGGCAGGCCGTATCGGCGGGCGCGGCGCTCACAACATCCCCCTGGGAGCCGAGCGCCAGCTCCACCCACGCCGCGCGGGGGTCGCCATCGCGCGGCCTGCCCACCGAGCCGGCGTTCACCCAGTGGACGACGCCTTCTGGTGTGGGGTAGGACCGGTGGAAGGGTATGTGCGTATGACCGGCGAGCACCGCGTCTGCGTGCGCGTCCCGCACCAGCTCCACGACACGCGCGGGGCGGTCGCCGGGGTTGGCGGTCCCGTTCACGAGCCGGGGCGTACCGTGGCACAGCAACAGCCGAACCCCCTCGATCTCCACGCGAAGCACGCTCGGCAGGCTGTGGAGGAAAGCGACCGCCTCCCGGGTTGTCGCCGAGATCGTGAAACCGTGCGACTCAGCCCCGTCGAGCTCTTCTTGCGGAGTGGGGAACTCGCTTCCCGGGGTGCACAGGTGACACCCTATGGCGCGGTCGTGGTCGCCCTGTACCGTCGCATCCCCGAAGGATCGCACGAGACGCACCGCCTCATCGGGGTCCGGACCGAGACCGACCAAGTCGCCGAGACAGTACCGCTCCGAGATGCCGGCCCGCTCGATGCTGGCGGACACCACGCGCATGGCCTCCGTGTTCCCGTGGACATCGCTGTACAGGGCGATGCGGCGCATGGCGGCCTACTTCGACTCGTCCAGTATCCGGCCGACCGCCGCGTCCAGACCGAGCGGCATGATGTGAACCCCGTCGGCGATGGCGCGCATCTCGCGCACCTGTTCGATCGCGAGCCTGATCGCCTCCTCGGCGGGATCCTCGGCGGCACGTATCCTGGCCGAGATCGCGTCTGGGACCATCAGCCCCGCGAGGTTCCTGTTGATGAAGTCGATCACCTTGGGGCTCCGCAGCACGAGCACGCCGGCGATGACCTTCACGCCGAAGGGCCTGAGGGCGTCCATCGTGCGCTCGAGCTTCGCGATGTCGAAGATCGCCTGCGTCTGGAAGAACCGAACGCCCGCCTCGACCTTCTGCTCCGTGCGCGCCAGCTGGACGTCCCATGGTTCGGCCTCGGGGAACATCGCGGCGCCGATATAGAAACCGGTCCCGCCCTTGAGCTCGCGGCCGATCATGTCGCGGCCGCCGTTCATTCCATGTATGACCTCCACGAGCTGCGTGGAGTCCAGATCGAACACTCCTTTGGCGTCCGGATGGTCTCCCGCGCGCGGATCATCGCCTGTCACCGCGAGCACGTTCGTCAGGCCGAAGGACCACGCCGCCAGGAGGTCGGACTGAAGCGCAAGCCTGTTGCGGTCGCGGCAGGTCTGCTGGAAGATCGGCTCCACACCCCTGTCGAGGATCGCCTTGGAGGCCGCCAGGCTCGACAGATGCAGGCTCGCGCCCTGGTTGTCGGTGACGTTGAGCGCATGGCAGTGCGCGGCCAGCAGGTCCACCGCGGCGTGCATCGCGGTCAGATCGGTCCCGCGCGGGGGCGCCACCTCGCCAGTCACGACGAACTCCCCCGCGTCCAGCAGTTCGCGAAGCCTGCTCATCGGCGGTGCCCATCCGTGCGGATGTCCACGGCGCCTGGCTTGAGCGCCATGCTGTGGTCTTTCGGCGCGAGCCTGCCTTTGCCCGCGCGGCCCTCGGCCACCAGACGCGTGCGGATGCGCACATGCGTGCACTCACGGCCGGTGAGAACCTCGCACATGCCGTCCCACATGCCGCCGCAGGGCCCGTTGAGCAGACCCTTGGGGCAGGTGGTCACGGGGCAGATGCCCGCGGTCTTGTCGAGCACGCAGTCGCCGCAAGTCTGGCAGCGCTCCTCGAAGATGCCGTTACGGATCACGGTGCCGAGGAACAGCGATTCCAGACC
>JAJZRZ010000018.1:6654-14553 GCA_021850085.1 Actinomycetes bacterium
AGCACGAGGATGGCGTCGGCCGCGTCGATCGCTGCCCGATGCCTGCGCCGCTCGAGCTTCGTCCCGTTCAGGTGGCAGGTGACCTCGCCGACGGCCCAGCCGGTGACCTCGAAGCCTTCGGCTTCAAGCCGTGCGGCGGCCTCGAGGACCTCCTTCTCGCCTCCCGTGCGGGCGGCCGCCGCGCACTGCCCGCATCCCATCACGAAAACGCGCGCGGCGCCGGCCTCGACCAGCCCCGCCCGGATGCGCTCCCACTCCCTCGGCTTCGTGACGATCATCGGCCCAGCCCCCTGTGGCGCGCGATGGCCTCCCTGACCGCTGTTACGCAGCCGGGTGCGTCTTCAGAGTACCCCGCGCCGAGCCCTTCGGCGAAATCGCGGGTCACGACGGCGCCACCCAAGAGCACCGGCACGTCCGCGGCGGCCCGCACCGCGCCGACCGCCTGCTCCATACCCTTCAGAGTCGTGGTCATCAGCGCCGAGAGGCATACGGCGTCCGCCTCGACCGCAGCCGCGGCGAACGCCTCGGGAGAGACGTCCACGCCGAGATCCTCGACGCGGAAGCCCTGGCTTTCAAGCATGCTCACGCAGATGTCCTTGCCGATCGAGTGGATATCGCCCTTCACCGTGCCGAACACGACGCGTCCCTCATGGGTGGACTCCCCTTCCGGGAGGTGGGTCTTCGCCCGGTCGACGGCGACCTTCATCGCCTCGGCCGCCGCGATCAGCTGCGGCAAGAAGACGTCTCCCCGGCCGTACGCGTCCCCGAGCCGTTGGATCGCGGGGGTCAGCACGCCGCGTATGACCTCTCCAGGCGCCGCACCCGCTACTATGAGGGCGTCCACGAGGCCCGGTGCCGAATCGGCATCGCCGCGCTTGATTGCGAGGCCGAGCCGCTGTCGGTCGTCACCGGCCTCGGATGCGACGACAGCCGCGACCGGCGATTCGGCGACGGCGGCGATCCACTCCTCCGCCTTCGGGTCGTCGCCGAGGATGACCTTCGTGGCCGCCGCATCGTGGTCCGACCCGGCCGCTTCGAGCGGGTTGACGATGGCGGCGGTGAGCCCGTGGCGCTCGGCCATCGCAAGGAACGTCGCGTTGAGCTCAGGGCGGCCAGGGAGTCCATGGCTCACGTTGCTCACGCCGGCGATCGTCGGCAGACCCAGGTCCTGCGTCACGTCGCGGATCGCCTGGAGTGTGGCTGTCGCTCCGCCCCGCTCCGTCGCTGCGGCCAGCACAAGGCAGTCCACCACCAGGTCCCGGTCGGTCAGTCCGGCTGCGTGCGCTTCCGTGCGTACACGCCGGGCGATGGCCACCCGCTCGTCGGCCGTGTGCGGGATCCCAGCATCGTCGAGCGGGAGCACAACGACAGCCGCCCCGTAGCGTTCGGCGAGCGGCAGCACGGCATCGAGCGACGCGCGCTCCCCGCTGACGCTGTTAACGAGCGCTCTGCCCGGGTAGCGGCGGAGTGCGGCCTCGAGCGCGACCGCGTCGGTGGTATCGATCACCAGTGGAAGGTCGACGAGGCCCGACAGCGCGAGCAGCGCCTTCGGCAAAACGTCCGCCTGCACGACCCCCGCGGCGCCCACGTTCACGTCGAGCAGCCCGGCGCCAGCCTCGGCCTGCTCCACCGCGTACTCCCGTACGACATCGAGAGCGCCGGCGCGCAGCGACTCGGCCAGCCGCTTCTTGCCGGTGGGGTTGATGCGCTCACCCACCCGCACGAGCGGTCGCCCGCCACCGATCCGCACCACGCGTCGCGGACCCGCGACAGCCACACCAGCCGGCGGCGCGGTGCGCTCGGCCAACCCGCGGTCCTTCGCGAAGTCGAAGATCGCGCCGGTGAACTCAGGCGTGGAACCGCAGCACGATCCCACCATGCCCGCTCCCGCATCCACGAAGCGCGCCGCGTGCTCCCCCATCGCGGTCGACGTACCCGGGAACACGGTCGCGCCGTCGATGAGCGTCGGAAGACCGGCGTTGGGTTGGACGATCACCGGAAGGGTGGTGGCCGAGGCCATCCGCTCAACGAGCGGCAGCATCTGCTCCGGGCCCAGACCGCAGTTGAGGCCGACAGCCGAGGCGCCGACCGCCTCGAGGATCACGGCCGCTGTCTCCGGGTCGGTTCCCGAGAGGTCCATCCGTCCGCTCAGGCCGAACGTGCACGTGACGAAGATTGGCAGATCGGTGACCGCACGCGCGGCGAGCACCGCACAACGAGCCTCGGCGATGTCCGTCATCGTCTCGATGAGGATCGCGTCCGGACTCTCCGATGCCAATGCGGCCGCCTGCTCGGCGAACAGCGCGAAGACATCGTCGAACGTGGCTGTCCCGAGCGGTTCGAGCACCAGCCCGCTCGGCCCGATGTCGCCGAGGACGTGTGCGACCCCGCTCGCGCGGGCGATGCGCACCGCTGCCCGGTTGAGCTCCACGACCTGGTCGCCCAAACCATACGCGTCGAGCTTGTGCCGCGTTCCGCCGAAGGAGTTGCTGGTCGCACAGTCTGCCCCGGCAAGCGTGTAGAGCCGGTGGACGCCCTCGATCATCTCCGGGGCGGTCACGTTGAGCTGCATCAAGGACTGCTCGAAGGGCACTTCGTACCGGTGGACCATGGTGCCCATGGCACCGTCGAGTACGAGCACCTCGCGGCCGAGCCGCAGCTGTATATCAGGCATCAACCGCCTCCTTCCCTTCTGAAGCGCACCGGGCGCGAGAGAGGCTCACGTGTGCCTCTTCCTAGAAGTGCAGTGCGATCGCCCTGCGTGGACAGGCTATCACGCATGTCCCGCAGTGCACGCACCAGCTCTCGTCGCACATGAGCTTCTGCGGAAATCGCTTCGAGGGTTAACACATCTAGCCTGCGGACACGAACACGAGCCACGGGCCGCGCACCGCTGCTCATCCATAATGATATCTCTCGCAGCTTCTGTGACCGTGAGGTCCTGGGGCTTGAGAAAGGCGATCCACCGCATCAGCCCTACGTCACGGCACATGCCTAAGGAAGTGAGAGATGGACCGGGCTGTACCGCCCTCCTTTGCACTTGGATCGGCCCGCTCCGCAACTCGGTGTCGAAGCGCGGCATCAGGGGGTGTGCGCCGCTGCGCGGAGGCGCCGGTCTAGCCGCCACCGCGGATAGCTCGTATGATTGACGAGTGCACGTGCAGTCACAGCCGCGAGAAGGACACGCGATGACTCGAACGATTCTGTGCCTCGCCGCGTCACTCGTGCTCGTCGCGCTGTCTCCCGCCACCGCGGATGCGCGCGTGGGAGACGAGACGATACCGGGCGCACCGGTCAACTGGGCTGCAAGCCCCTCCTTCGAGGCCAGCATGACCGGAGCAGCCGGAGACACGTGGGACATCTACCCCGTGTACCTGGAACACGGCGAGACCTACTCGTTCACCTTGGCACTCACCTCGGGAAACGCCGGGCTCCACCTGTTCTCTCCCGGGACCACCGTCACCGACACCCGGAACGCACACGCCACAAGCGCCGCCCCCGGCACGCCGCTGTCCGGCACCGCGCCGCAGACGGGTGAGTGGTACGTGGGCGTGCACGCTTCTGGCCCCGTCACCTACCGCCTCGAGGGCCGGTTCAAGGCCCCGAACGATGACCTGCCCGGTGTGGCCTTGCCGAACTCGCCCGTCATCGCCCGGCTCGACTCGTTCAGTGAGTGGGACAACGTGTATACGATACGGCTCGAGCGCGGAGAGTCCATCACGGCGGTCCTCACGGTCAGCGACGCTTCGCCGGGCTTCGACCCCGAGCTACTGCTGTTTGCGCCAGGCACGACGGATCTGAAGAGCGACGAACTCGTGGCCGCGCGGCAGACCTCTTTCCCTAAGACCATCACCTGGACCGCCGATCGCACCGGCGTCTACCACCTGAACGTCTTCCACTCCTCGCACTCGCTCAGCCGACAAACTGGCACGGCGGTGCTTCAGTGGTCCGTCACGGCGCCTGTCCACCGCTTCTACAACGCCACGGGCGGGACCCACTTCTTCACGCCGGCCATCGAAGAGCGGAACATGGTGATCTCGATCTGGAAAAACGTGTTCCAGTACGAGGGGATCGACTACACCACGCAGCCGCATCTAAACCAGCGGCCACTGCACCGCTTCTACAACAGGCGCTCCGGAAGCCATTTCTACACGGCAGACCCCACCGAAGCGGCCGATGTCAGAGCACGGTGGCCGCACGTGTTCGCCTACGACGGCGAGACGTACCGCGTGTCCGTCGCTGGCCCCCCCGCCGCCGCCGTCCATCGCTTCTACAACGTCAGGAACGGCAGTCACTTCTTCACATCCAGCGCTGAGGAGGCCGGCACTGTGAGGGCCCGTTGGCCGCACATCTACAGATACGAAGGCATCGGCTTCTACACGAACCCGTGACATTGTCATCTCAGGTGGTGGCGCTACACGATCTCAAGGGCCGCCGCGACGATCTCCTGATGGTCGAACGCCATCGGCGGCAGCGCCCTCGCCGGGAACCACGCGGCTTCTGAAGCATCGTCGGCCGGTGCGAGTTCGAGCTCGACGTCCTGCTCGTCCATCTGTGCCAGGTACGCGCAGGCGACGGTCCAGCCTCGAGGGTCCCTGCCCCTGTTGCCGAACACCCCCACGAGCCTGAGCTCGCCGCGCCAAGCAGCGCCGGTCTCCTCGGCGAACTCGCGCCGCGCCGCGCCCTCGGGAGACTCCCACTCCTCCACAAAGCCGCCGGGGAGCGCCCACATGCCGACGAACGGGTCGTGCCCGCGCCGGATGAGCAGGACTTCGATCGCTTCGGTGCCGGGCCGGACTGCGACCACGTCGGCCGTGAGCGCGGGCCGTGGATACGGGTAGCTGAACATGCCCCGAGTGTAGCGCAAGCGTTGCCGGGTCACGCTTCTCCCCCTCCCGCGAGCGCGCTATCCTGACAGGCACCTCCTTCTGCGAGAGGCGTGATACGTGCCGCTGAACCCGCTCAGATGGCCCCATCGATTCAAGCTCGTGGCGGCCTTCGCCGCCCTGTACGTCGTGTGGGGATCGACCTACCTTGCCATCCGCATCGGACTCGAGGCAGCCATGCCACCAGCCGTCTTCGCCGGCCTGCGCCTTGTGCCAGCCGGCCTGTTGCTTCTCGGCTTCGCTCGGTGGCGAGGCACCAGCCTCCGCATCGCTTTCGACCAGTATCGCCTGATCGCCACGGTGGGCCTCCTGCTGCTCGTGGGCGGCATGTACTCCACCTTCCTGTCCGAGCGCCACATCTCCTCCGGGCTCGCGGCCCTCATCGTCGCGCTCCTGCCGCTGTGGGTGGCGCTCGCCGAGTCGCTGCTGCCAGGCATGGACCGGCCTACCGCACGCGGGTACCTCGGGCTTGTGGTGGGATTCGCGGGCCTCGGCGTGCTCATGATGCCGCGTCTGACGGGTCTAACAGGCACGCCGGCCGAGCTGGCGGCCGTGGCCGTCCAGATCCTCGGAACGTGGCTGTGGACCGCGGGGTCCGTGCTCAGCAAGCGTAAACCCGTACGGGTGGATGCGCTTGTGGCGACGGGATACCAGATGCTCACCGCGGGGGGCGTCCTGCTAGCCATCGGGACCGTGGGCGGCGAGTGGCTCGATCTTGCCTGGACTCCGCCGGGAGTGGCGGCGCTCGCGTATCTCATCGTGTTCGGCAGCTGCATCGCGTTCACCGCGTTCGTGTGGCTCCTGCGACATGCGCCCGCATCGAAAGTGATGACGTACGCCTACGTCAACCCGGTGATCGCCGTGTTCCTCGGATGGAGCGCCGGCGCCATCGGGCTGGTGCCTCCCGAGCCCGTCGATGGCTGGGTCCTCGCGGGCATGTCCATCATCGTGGCCGGTGTGGCGCTTGCCACGAGCGCTCCGACTCGTCCCGCCCGAGACGCCGCCCCCGGCGAGGCGCTCGCCGTCCCGGACGCCACCTGAGCGGCAACCTACCGCGAGAGCGCTACGTAGTATCCGACCCCCTCGAAGCGATACACGCTCGACCACCTCGAGATCACCATGTCCCGTTCAGCCTCGGAGATCGTATAGAAATGACTGCGGCTCCGAACGTTATAGAAGCGGTAGACGGGCACGCAGTTCTCGGGAGTGAGCGACACGTTATATGCGACGCCCTCGAAGGTGAATGAGGCGCTCCACCGCGAGATCACCGTCTGCCTCTCGCTCTCTGATGCTGTGTAGAAGTGGCTGCCGGTGCGTTTGTTGTAGAAGCGGTACAGCGGCGCGCTGTTGGCGGGATGCGTGGTCTCGAGGGAGTAGGCCGTCCCCTCGAAGCGGTACACGCTCGGCCATCTCGTCGCCACAGCGTAGCGCTCAGTCTCTGAGCGTGTATAGAAGTGGCTGCCGTTCCTGAGATTGTAGAAGCGGTAGACTGGCGCCTTGCCGGGGTACGCGAGTGGATCGCCGAACCACTGATTGTAGAAGCGCCAGACGTTGAACTGCGGGAAGTAGGGAGTGTATGTGTACAGGTTCCATGTGGGCTGGTTCTGCGGGACGATATCGATATGCCTCCCGCCGTCGTGGTCGTTGCCGATCCTGGTCCTGATCTTGCCAGGATGCCACGCATAAGGCCCGGTCGTCTGGCCGAGCTTCTGCGCACCGGTCCAGACCTGGTCGCCGAAGCCCGGGTGCTTGTCCAGGCTTCCTGCCCACACTCCCGCTCCCATCGCGTTCGTGAGATGGTACTCGGTGCTGTGCGCGTGGGCCGATGCCGGATCGATGTCCCTCCCGGTGTGCCTGGCCTGCGTGATGAGCGACTGCTCCTTCTGGAGGGTCGCCAGGATCAGCTTCGGGTTCACGTTCCAGAACTGAGCCGCCTCGGCGATGATCTGCGAGGCCGGCTTCACGACTTGGCTGTGGAGCCCGTTCGGCCCGCCCTCGGCACAGCTGTAGTCCTTGAGGACGCTGTTGTGCAGTTCGAGAAAGGCCTGAATCTCCGCCTGGGACATAGACGTCCCGGCGCGCCAGTTCTCCTCCGAGATGAGCAGGTACGGGTTGTAGTTCGGCGGGCGAGTGGCGGGATCGTAGCCTGGCGGGAAGCCGGGGGGGTAGGATGCCAGCGCGGTCAGGGGGGCGGCAAGGGTGAGGGTGACCGCCGCCACGAGCGCAACGACGCCACGTACGGCTGCAACCATCCTGCGAGCGGGTCTGCGTCCTGCACCGAGCCTCATCATCTGCGTTGACCTCCGTTCGGATCGCCGCTACCTGCCGACATGATAGGCGACTCCCTCGTAAGTGAACGTGCCGGACAACCGGGTGATGACCGAGTCGCGCTCGGTCTCCGATGCGGTGTAGAAGTGGCTGCCGGTCCTGCGGTTGTAGAAGCGGTACATGGGCGCGGCATTGTCCGCCGAAGAAGAGACGTTGTATGCGGTCCCTTCGTAGGTGAAGGTCGCGGGCCACTTGGCCAGCACCATGTCCCTCTCGTCAGTCGAGACGGTGTAGAAGTGGCTGGCCGTCTTGTTGTTGTAGAAGCGGTGCAGCGGAACGCTGTTCGCGGCGTTGGCCGTGTTGACCCGGTACGCGACACCCTCGAACGTGAACGTGGTCGGCCACTTCTTGGTGACCGTGTAGCGCTCGGTCTCCGAAGCTGTGTAGAAGTGGGTGCCGTTCGAGTTGTTGTAGAAGCGGTAGACGGGCTTCAGCGCCGCGCTCGCCAGCGGACCTTCATCGAAGTATCGCCAGTACAAGGTCCAGAACAGGTAGTTGCCACCATGGATGTCGGGCGTAGGGCCGTGGGAGTGCGGGGTGTAGACGTACAGCTTGAACGTGGAGATGTTCTCGGCCACGAACTCGGTGTCGGGGGTGTACGGCGTGGTCACGCAATTGATGCAGATGGTGCGCTTGAGGCCGGGTCTCCATGTGGTCTCGGCGTACATGTCGAGCGCGCGCGCGG
>JAJZRZ010000019.1 GCA_021850085.1 Actinomycetes bacterium
ATGCGCGGCTCCAGCACGAGCGCCCGCGCGAGCGCCACGCGCTGCGCCTCGCCGCCCGAGAGCCGCAACGCCGAAGACCTCTGCATGCCGCCGAGACCCACGCGATCCAAAGCGGCATGCACGCGACGGCTCCTTTCGGCTTTCGGGACCTTGCGCAGCGCCAGTCCGTAACCGACATTCTCCTCGACGGTGCCTTTGATCAGGTACGGGTTCTGAAACACCGCCGCCATCGTCCTGATGGCGTCGCGGTCTCCTGCTTTGGCCGGCTCCCCGTCGAGCATGACGCGCCCCGTGGCGGGCTTCTCGAGCAGCCCGAGCACGCGGAGCAGCGTGGACTTGCCGGAGCCCGACGGTCCGAGCACGACATGCGTCTCGCCCGCGCGCAGGTCGAAACGCTCGACGTCCAGCACCCCGCGCCTTCCGTAGCGCACGGTCAAGTCATTCGCGCTGATGACAGTGGCGCCGCTGGGCGTCCTAGCGCTCATAGCGGCTTCCAGAGTGCTGAACGCGCGTGAACGCGTTCATGATCACGAACGCGATGCCGAGCAAGATCAGTCCGAGACCGAGCGCCAGACCGAAGTTGCCTTGGCCCGTCTCGAGCTGGATCGCGGTGGTCATCACCCGGGTCTTCCCCTCGATGTTGCCGCCGACCATGTTCACAGCGCCCACTTCCGAGATGATGCCGCCGAATCCTGCCGCAATCGCGGCCATCACACCCCAGCGCGCCTCGCGGATGGTGAGCACCGCCTCTTGCAGGTGGGAAGCCCCAAGCGATCGTGCCTGAAGCCGAAGCTCGGCCGGCACAGCGCCCACCGCGGCGAGCGTGACTCCCGTGACGATCGGCGTGGAGATCATCACCTGGGCGATGATCATCGCGGGTACCGTATAGAGCAGCCGCGGCATGGCCTCGCCCACGAGCGCGACGTAGGCTTCAGAAAGCGGACCACTGCGCGATATGAGGATGTACACCATCAGACCGACGACCACCGGCGGCAGTCCCATGCCGGTGTTGACTATAGCCGTGACCAGCCCGCGCCCGCGGAAGCGCCGTGAGCCGATGAGGTAGCCGAGCGGCACGCCCAGCGCGGTCGCGATCAGCAGCGACAGCCCTGAGACGCGTAGCGACAACCCGATGACCGTGTAGGTGGCCGGGTCGCCGCCGAACAACCGCAGCGCCGCCTGTGCAAACGCGTCCCAGACGATCTCCACGCGCATCTCCTGCCATGTATGGGCGCGCCGCCGTCCGGCGACGACGCCCCCCATCGTGAGCGGTTACGACGTCGTTTGCTGATCGGCGTTCGGGAAGAACAGCGCCTCGCCGAACTCATCCACTCCATACCCGCCGATGATGGCTTGCGCCTCCTCGCCGGTGATCCATTCAGCGAAAGCGAGCGCGCCCTCGGCATTGGTGGCGTCGGTCACGAGGATGACGCCGTACTGGTTGAAAAGCGCGGTGTCGCCCTCCACAAGGATCTCAAGATCGAGGGTTTCACGCATGCTCAGATACGTCGCGCGGTCGGTGAGGGTGTAGGCGCCCAGCTCGGATGACATGGTCAGGACGTCGCCCATGCCCTTGCCGGCCGAGACGTACCACTCGCCCGACGGCGTGATCGTCGCTTTCGTCCAAAGCTTCTGCTCCGCCGTATGCGTGCCCGACTCGTCGCCACGAGAGACGAACGCCGCGGCGGCTCCTGAGATCTTCGTGAGCGCTTCGGCGGCGGTGGCAAGGCCCTCCACGCCCGCCGGATCCGCCGACGGGCCGACGATCACGAAGTCGTTGTACATGACGTCGCGCCGCCGCGTGCCGTACCCGTCGGTCACGAACTGCTCTTCTTTCGCCTTCGCGTGGACGAGCAGGACGTCGGCGTCCTTGTTCTGACCGAGCTCCAACGCTTCGCCGGTGCCCTTGGCGATCACGTTGACCTTGTACTGCGGATAGGCTTCCTCGAAGGCCGGGATGAGCACGCCGAACAACCCCGAGTCCTGCGTGGAGGTCGTCGAGGCGAGGATGAGGTCGGTGACCTCGACGGCGGGCGCCTCAGAGACAGGCTCCTCGAGGGGCTTCTCCTGTGGTGCGCACGCGGCGAGAGAGAACGCGAGCGCGCCAGCGAGGAGCAGGACGGTGAGACGCCAGACAGGGGCGCTCCTCAAGCGGTCGATCATGGTGTCTCCTTTCCGAAGTGGGAGGCAGGACCGTTTCCGAGTCCTACCCTGTCGGCCCTGCGTCCGTGGCGGCCGCTCTTCCGCGGTAGGCGCACAGGGCTCGGAGGCATATGGCCCGCACTTGTGCGGGATGCTAGTGGGCAGTGTAGCGCACAGGCGCGGCATCCTGGTAAGTAACTGCCGGATACAAGTCAAACCTGCCGAAGGCCGCCATCGCCCTACAGCGCCCCTCGGAGATGGTTCGCCAAGGCCTCGCCCGCGCGGCTCATGGTGCGCCTCGGCAGCACAAGGAAGAGCGGCCGCTCCACGGGGAAACCCGCTCCGCGCAGCAGCGCGACCGTGCCTAACTGGAGGGACTTGCTCGCCACGTGCGTGCTCACGATGCCGAGGCCCATGCCGCCCTCCACTGCGCTCACGATCGCCTCGTTCGTCCCCAGCTCCATCACCACGTTCAGGTCACCGGGATCGATGCCGTTGCGGCGGATCGCCCCCTCGGCGGCCATCCTGGTTCCCGAACCGCTCTCCCGCACGATGAAGGGCTCCTCGGCGATCTCAGCGAAGGTCACCGCCGGACGTGCGGCGAGTTCATGCCGCGCGGGACAGATCAGCGCCAACTCGTCGCTGCCCAGCCGCTCGTAGAGCACTCGTGCGCCATGCACTTCCGCTCCGGTCATCCCCAGATCGGCTTCGCCGGACTCCACACGCTCGACCACATCCGCGCTGTCGTAGACCCGCAACGTGACGCCCACCTCGGCATTGACGCGCAAGAACCCGCCGAGGATGCGCGGAAGCAGGTACTGACCAGGCGTGGTGCTGGCAGCCAAGGTGATTCGACCCGAGACGACTCCTGCGAGCTCCTCGATGGACTGGCGCGCAGCCTGAAGCTCGGCGATCACGTGGCGTGCGTACGGGAGCAGCACGTGGCCCGCCTCGGTGAGCGAGACCCGGCGATAGCCGCGGTCCAGCAGCGTGGCGTCGATGTCAGCCTCCAGCGCCTGGATCTGCATCGTGACGGCAGGCTGCGAGATGCCCAGCGCTCGCGCCGCTTCGGAGAAGGAGCCGTGATCTACGACGGCCACGAACGTGGTGAGCTGGCTGATGTTCACGCTGCCTCCTGTTTCCTGGTCCTGGACCATGCTAGCGCAGGAGGGCTGTTTGCGCGGCTCATGGTTGTGGGATACTTGGTGTCATGTGAGAAGCGTTCTCATCTCTACAAGGAGGCGCGGTGCTGTACGGAGGGGCCCGGATGAGCACTCAGCGCAGGCTGATCGCCGAAGTGGTCACCGCGCTTCCGGGTGCGTTCACCGCGGAGGAGCTGCACCGCGCGGTGGCCGAGCGTGCGCCGGGCGTCGGCTTGGCCACGATCTACCGGGCGCTGTGCGCGATGCAGGCGGCTGGCACACTCTCGCACGTGGGCGAGCGCGGCGGCTCCGCCCTTCTCGCGCTGTGCGGCCGGCACGACCACCATCACCATCTGGTGTGCACGTCGTGCGCGAGCGTCGTCGGCGTGGAATGCCCTCTCAGCGATGCCGCGTTCGCGCCCGCCGTAAAGCAGGGACATCTGATCACGAGTCACCAGATCGCGCTCTACGGCCTGTGTGCGTCGTGCCGGACCAGTGAAGGAGCCTGAGAATGTCGCACATCCATATTCCTGACGGCGTGCTCCCTTGGTGGCTGTGGGTGCCGGGATGGCTGGCTGCGCTCGGCTTGATCGCCGTCGCGTCCCGCTTCGCGGCGCGTGGGGATACCCGCCGGACGCTTCCGCTCATCGGTGCGGTGTCCGCGCTCGTGCTCGTGTCGATGTCCAGCGAGATCATCCCGATCGCCTACCACGTCAACCTCACTGTCATCGCCGGCGTTCTGCTCGGACCGTGGCTGGGTGCGATCTCGGCCTTCGTCGTGGTCGTGATACTGTCGCTGCTGGGGCACGGCGGCGTGACCGTCGCGGGTATCAACACGCTGGTCATCGCTGGCGAGATGGCGATCGGCTGGGCCTTGGTGCGCGGGGGCATCCGGCTGCTCGGACCGTCGCGCGTGGGCCTGACGGCCGCGACATCCACGGTCGTGACGCTCGCGATCACCACCTCCATGCTCGTGGGCATCGTGGCCATCGCCGGAGCGGGGGCCACCGAACGCGAGACCGGGGCGCTCGACACCGAGACGCTCCAGTTCGCCAACCCGTTCTCGGAGGGCGTCTTCTCACTCGGCCTGCTCGGTGGCGAAGAGGATGAGCACGAGGGTGACGGGGAGCTGTCGGTGGCCCGATTCGCAACGGTCGTGTTCACGCTCGGGCCGCTCGGCTGGCTCCTCGAGGCGCTGGTGACCGCGGGCGTCCTTGGCTACGTGGCGCGCGTCCGGCCGGCGCTGGTGTTCGGGGCACCTTCCGCCGAGGAACACCGCGCGCGCTTCGGCGACGAGCACGGGGGACGCTAGTGGACGTGACCGTCGTGGATCGCTCAGCGGTCCTGGGCGACACCCTGCTCCACAGGGCCGCGCCAGCGAGCAAGCTGGTGGCCGCGGGACTTCTGGTGGCCGCGGTGGTCGTGGTCGACAACGCGCTCGTCGCGGCAGGGATGGCCCTGTCCCTCACCGGAGCCGCCGCCGCCGTCCGGCTGCCGCTGCGAACCATGTTGCCGCTCGCGCTGTATCCAGCCGTCTTCGCGCTCGTCTTCGCCTTCGCGGCAGCGCCCGGCCCCGTGAGCGGAGCGCTCATCGTGCTGAAGTCGGTGACGGCGGCGCTCACCGTCGTCACTCTCATGTTCTCCACCCCCTACCCCCAGGTCTTCGCACCGCTGCAACGCATCACTCCTACGGTCGTGGGTGACGCGATGCTCATGACATACCGCTCTGTGTTCATCCTTGCCGAGAAGTTCGGCCACTTGTTGCGCGCCGCGCGGCTTCGCTCGGGCGTGTCGCCGCGCCAGCCGGTTCGGGCGGCCCGCGCCAGCGCGCGGGCACTCGGCGGCCTGCTGCTCTACTCGCTCGACCTCTCGCAACGCGAGTACGACATCCTGCGCGTGCGTGGGTACGAAGGCCGACTGCGCGTCTCGCCCATGCCCAGCCGCGAGGTGCTGGCCGACGCGGCGTCGCTGCTGTACGCCGCCCTGCTGCTCGGTGCGGTCGTCATCTTCGCCGCAGTTCCGTCGCTCGGCCCGTACGCATGGCTTGCCGCAGCGACTGGCGCGCTCGACCTCGTCTGCGGCATGTTGATCGGGCGGACGCGCCGATGAAGGCCGATGCCCGGGACATGCAAGGCGCAGCCAGCGAGGTCGTGCGCATCAGTTGCGTGCGCCACACCTACGAGGACGGCACGACCGTGCATCTGTGCGGGCTGGACTTCCTCGCGCGCCGCGGCGAGCGAGTGGCGGTGCTCGGCCCCAACGGCTCGGGCAAGACGACGATGCTGTTCCACATCCTCGGGCTGCTCCGATCGCAGGAGGGCGAGGTGCGTGTGTTCGGCAGCTCTCCCGCCGATGATTGGCCGAGCCTGCGGCGGCGCATCGGCGTGGTCCTGCAAAACGTGGACGAGCAGCTGCTCGCGCCGACCGTCATCGACGATGTCGCGTTCTCGCCCCGTCAGTACGGGCTGCCGGAGAGCGAGGCGCTCGAGCGCGCGCACCGTGCGCTCGGCCTGCTCGGCATCGAAGCGCTCGCGCCGCGCGTTCCGCACAACCTCTCGGGCGGCGAGAAGCGCAAGGTGGCCCTTGCGGGGGCTCTCGTGATGGACCCCGAGCTGCTCGTGCTCGACGAGCCGTTCGAGGGCCTCGACCCCGCGTCCCGGAGCTCGCTTCTCAGCCTGATGCGCACCCTCTCGATCGAGCGGGGGATGACGATCATCATGTCCACTCACGACATCGATTCGGTGCCGGAGTTCGCCGACTACTCATACGTGCTCGCGCCGGGCGGCCGGATCGCGCTTTCGGGCACTCCTGCTGAGCTGTTCGCACGCCCGGACCTGCTCGTGCAAGGGAACATCAAACCGCCCATCCTCGCCGCGCTCTTCGCGCGTCTGCGCGAGCGCGACGCCACGGCACCGGAACCCGCGCTTTCGGTGGCCGAGGCCGTCGATGCGCTCGCCGACTGGAAGCGCAACGAGGGGTAGCAGCCCGCCGCCTGAGCGCCTCCGGCAACTCCTCGTACCGCTCGCCAAGGTTCGATCGCTCGCGCCTTACTCAAAGGATACCTCCACGCGCATGACGTGCTGGGCCTTCGTGACCAGCCCTAGGGGAATCTGCTCGCTGCGCGATGACTCCGCTGGATTGCGACGGCCCATCCGCCCGCGACCAGCACGAGCACCGTCGTCGCCGGCGGCCCGCCGAGCTCGGTCAGCGCCACCGCTGCGAACGCGCCAACGAACCCGAGGACTCCGAAGATCAGTATGCGACCTAGGTCCTGGGCGTGCTGGATCACCGCCGCCACGTCCGCGAACAAGACGAGCAGCGCCGCGCCGCGCACCAAGAGGAACGCGCAATCGGCCGTCTTCGCGTAGAGCGCGGCCAAGCCCTCGAACAAGCACAGCATGCCTAGAGCGACAGCCGGCAACGCGGAAGCCGCGGTAGCGGCGACGCGCGCGGGCGTCAGAGACTGATCCTCAGCTGGCAAGTGAGCCGGTTCCTGCTCGTATGGGTTCACACGAAGGAATCCTCCGAGGTCGTGCGGACGTCTTCGCTCGTCCCAGTATCTTTCTCTGTTCGATACGTCATTCCTTGTGGCAGGACGGTAGGACGAGAAATCGGCCACGTCTCGAACGGGTAAGAAGTACGCATGGAGGCCCACGTGAGAGGGGACGGCACGATGACCAGGTTCTCGAACGACGATGCCACCAGCCATCCGATGGTGACCGAGCTCGGTCGCGGCACGTACTACTGGTGCCGGTGCGGCAGGACGAAGACGGTCCCATACTGCGACGGATCGCATACCGGCACCGGCTTGGATCCTCTGGCGTTTCAAATCGAGGAGCCAATCACCTCCGCGATCTGCAACTGCGGCCTCACCACCAACCCACCCTACTGCTCCGGGGCGCACGTGGACCTTGAGTAGAGCCGACCGGACTCCGGACGGTCCGACCGGTTGAGGCTTGCGCAGGAGCTGGGTACTCGCGTGTCAGGTGCTGGCGCCTCGGTCACCTACTCCTTCACTGCCAAGACATTGATGGCCTTCACGACAAGCAGCACCTCATCACCGATGGCGAGCTCCATCTCGTCGAGCGACTCAGTGGTGAGCACCGAGGCCATCGTGGCCGGGATAGTGACCTCGAACTTCACGAGCGAGACCACATCACCCCTGTCGACAGACGTGACCTTCGCGGAGACCGCGTTGCGCGCGCCGTACTTCATGACTGCTCCTTTCGGGTGGATGCTCATCACCTGGATTCTCCAGGCTACCGCTCTAGAGCGCGAGGCCTCAGGCGGAGGCTAGGTTCTCTCGGCCGAAGAGCGCCACTGAGCGGCTGGTCAGAGTATGCCATGCTCCTGAAAGAGAAGCAGCTCGGGGGGTGAGGTGCGACGTCGCAACTTCGCAAGAATCGGGTCGCATACGGCGGGCGAAAGGCACTATGCTCGCTGACGACGGACCACCAGGAGCAGGATGTTTCGATGCACACCGACTACCAGCGAGCACGGGAAGCGATCCTGTACATCGCCGAGAACGCGGCGCATCAGCCCACGCTTGAACAGGTGGCCGCTCACGTGGGCCTCAGTCCGTCCCATTTCCAGCGCCTGTTCGTGCGCTGGGCAGGCGTGAGTCCCAAACGCTTTCTGCAGCACCTCACTGCCGCACGGGCCAAAGAACTGCTCCGAGAGTCTCGGCCGGTGATCGAGGCGGCCTTTGAGACGGGACTCAGCGGCGCCGGTCGCCTGCATGACCTCCTCGTCACATGCGATGCCGTGACTCCGGGGGAATACCGCATCCGTGGTAAGGGTGTGCATATCCGCTACGGAACGGGCGAGACGCCCTTCGGCAGATGCCTTGCCGCGACCACACAGCGTGGTATCTGCGCCCTGCATTTCCTTGGCTGCGAAGGTGAACAACAGACGTTCGACAGCTTTGTGGAGGAGTGGAGCAACGCGCGGCTGGTGCGCGACGATGAAGCCATCCGGCTTCTTCTGGCGGAAGTCTTCTTGAGAGCACCGGACGCTCCGCGCGCGCAGCTGCATCTGCGGGGCACGAACTTCCAGCTCAAGGTGTGGCAGGCGCTGCTTGCGATACCTGCCGGATCACTCATCTCCTACGGCGAACTGGCCGAGCGAATCGGTGAGTCCAACTCGGTCCGGGCGGTGGCCCGGGCCGTTGGCTCCAATGACATCGCATACCTCATCCCATGTCACCGCGTGCTCCGCTCCAACGGGCACCTCGGCGGCTATCGGTGGGGTCTCGACCGCAAGCTCGTGATGATCGAGCGGGAATTGAACGCGGACTTGTCTTGAAGGAGGGCGATCTTATGCGCCGATTCGATGTCGTGGTCATCGGGACCGGTGCGGCCGGCTCGACCGTCGCGGCGAGTTGCGGCCGGGCCGGCCTCGCGACCGCTGTCGTGGACGAGTTGCCGTACGGAGGCACCTGCGCGCTTCGCGGCTGAGACCCTAAGAAGGTGCTGCTGGATGCAGCACACGCTCTCATGCATACGCGCTCGTTCGATGGGGACGGTCTGACGGGTGAATGCCGTCTCGACTGGCACGCACTGATCAAGCGCAAGCGGACGTTCACCGACCCCCGCCCGATCGCCAGCAAGCGGTGGCTGGCAAGCTCGAACGTGACGCTGCTTCACGGCCATGCCGAGATGACGGATGACGAGACCGTGTCAGTCGATGGTGAGCCCATCAGGGCCGGGACCGTCGTGATCGCGACTGGGGCGCGACCGGCACCGCTGCACATCCCGGGTGAAGACCTCCTGGTGACCAGCGATCGCTTCATGGAACTGGATCACCTGCCGGACAGCATCGTCTTCGTCGGCGGTGGCTACATCTCCTTCGAGCTCGCGACGCTGGCTGCCGCGGCGGGCTCGAAGGTCACGATTCTTCATCGTGGTGCCGATGTCCTCAAAGGTTTCGACCCCGAGCTGGCGGCCATGCTCGTCGCTCGCTATCGCGGGCTCGGGATCGACGTCATGACCGGCACGGAGGTGCTCTCGCTCAGCGCGAGCGGTCGTGCGGTCGTGCTCGATACCGATCAGGGACCGATATCCGCGACCATCGCCGTGCACGGAGCGGGACGCGCACCCGACGTGCATCGCCTGAACCTGGCTGCCGCCAAGGTCGAGTTCGATGAGCGCGGGGTGCTGGTCGACGAGCGCATGAGGAGCATCTCGAACCCGCGCATCTTCGCGGCCGGCGATGCGGCGGCGGCCGGGAGCGCACTGACGCCCATCGCGATCAGGCAAGGACAGGTGGCCGCCGCCAACATCTTGGGGGGCGACCAGGTCTTCGACGACCGGGGGACTCCGAGCGTGGTGTTCGCCGACCCAGCCCTCGCCCGGGTCGGCGCGATGGCCGACGACGGCCCGGAGGCCGACGTGATCCGCACCGACATGTCCTCATGGTTCACGCAGCAACGGCTCGGCTATCAGCACGCAGCCGCGAAGGTGGTCGTCGAGAAGTCGTCCGGTCGCATACTGGGCGCGCACCTCCTCGGACCGAAGGCGGACGAAGTCATCAACGTCTTTGCCGTCGCCGTTCGGCATCGCCTGACGACCGAGCAGCTAAGCGACACGGTTTGGGCGTACCCGACTGCAGGCTCCGACATCGCGTACATGCTCTAGCGATACGGATCGCGGCAAACGGGAAGAATCAGGGGCCACCACTCATGGATGCGATCATGGCACAGGGCGCCGCGTCAGCGAAGCCCACGGGCCGGATGCGGATTACGCCGAAGACGGCAGGGCGCTGCGATTCCTCCAAAGCACATCGAAGTTCAAAGTGAGGTGAGCGACGCTGGAATTCGATGAGCGGGCCGCGCTTCATGACGGAGCCTTGTGGACGCGTTGACCGAATTTGGTGATGCCGAAGGGACCAAGGCCGAGAGCTAGTGAGGCAGGTGGTGGACCGAAGGGCCCAAGCATCGCCTCAGCGGTGTCGGACCAGTCGCTCGGCTGGCCTTGGCTGCAGAGGCAGCTCGTAGAAGACGAACCGCTTGAAGCCCAGCCGAGCGGCGAACGGACCGACCCGGATCGTCCGAAGCTGCGCGAACCCCGCGCGTTCGTAGAGATGACGCGCCGGGTTCGTATCACCGACGTTGAGCTCGACCGCTCGCGCGCCTTCGGCCCTCGCATCGCGCACGATGCGGCCGAGCATCACCGAGCCGATTCCCTTGCCGCGGCACTCAGGAGCAACTGAGAAGCCCTCGAGGCCGCGCACCCTCTTTGGGTAGGCACGCGGCAATGCGCGGACGATTCGGTACGCAGCGTATCGCCACGACCCGCCGAAGGTGCCGAAGGCCTCGATCAGGGCCCTGCGGTCGGCGCGAATGACAGGTGCGCGCCCAGTCACGATCGCAATACCGATGACTCGCCCTAGGACGTCCAGCGCCGCATACACCTCGTCGAGGCGGAGCGACTTGGCGAGCAGGGCGATGCCGGCCTCGCGATCCGCGGGCAGTACGAAGCCGGCGAGTTTTTCGCCGAACGACAGGTGGAACAACTCGGCCACCCGGCCGGCTGCTGAGGGGTCCACACCACGAACGACCCGCGAAAGCTCACAGTCCCCGCTCGCGTGCGGAGGGACTTTCAGCTCCAGTTCAGACACTGGTCTCCCAAAGGTCCATCGCCTCCGTACTTCGCTGTCAGGATGATGATTCCACTTCGCCCATGAGCTGAAAGACTCTCGCCATCACTTTGAAGGCGCGCATGGTGCCACGCACCCCGAGTTCACGCTCGAAGTCGATGACGGCTCTAACAACTCTCTGCGCCGACCTGATGCCCCACGCTTCAGCTGAAGCGCACCCCCTCAGTGCGTTGCCGCCGAGCATACCTCAGATGGGGGGCGTTTCTTCTGCTTACGGCGGCGACGAGACCTGGTCTTGGCAACAAGCGTGACGGCGCACGGGGTGGGCAAGCTTGACGAGCGCACCGCTGCGGACCTTGTGGACGTCGAGGCCCGCCATGTTTGCTGATAGAGGCACGCGGGCAGGAACCATGCAGCATGGGACGGCAGCCGTGTGCCCGACAGCAGTCAGGCTCGTATATCTCACCGCCCAGACACGGATGGGAGCCAGCATGGCAGAAGCAGGCAGGTCCGCAGGGTTCACAGACGAGGAACAAGCGGCGATCAAGGAACGTGCCGATGAGCTCAAGGCTGAGGCGCGCGCAAACAAGGACCGGGCAGCCGGGGAACGAGATGTGCTGGCGAAGATCGCCGAGATGCCTGAGTCGGATCGGGCCATGGCCGAGCGGATCCACGAAATCGTCTTGGCCAGCGCGCCAGAGCTGTCCCCCAAGACCTGGTACGGGATGCCCGCGTACGCCAAAGATGGCAAGATCGTCTGCTTCTTCCAAAGCGCAGCCAAGTTCAAGGCAAGGTACGCGACGTTGGGCTTCGATCAAGAGGCGCACCTCGACGAAGGCACGATGTGGCCGACCTCCTTCGCGCTGACTCAGCTTACCGCCACGGACGAGGCGACGATTGCCGCGCTCGTGAAGAAGGCGATCAGCTGAGTTGCCGCAAACAGCGACGGCCACGGAAAGCGGGATCGAGGTGCAACCTGGGTCCACCCAACGCAACTTCAGGTTCCTCGGCCAGGTCTGACAAGTCGACCTCAAAGCTCGTCTCGGACTACTTCACGCTTGGCTGAAGCTCCACGGAGTCATGAGCATCAGCCACGAGACGATCTATCTCCGGGCACCGGGAGATCGACACCATCAACAGAGACTCCCAGGCAGCCCACTCCGCAGTGACGATGGTGGAACGCAAGACAGGCTACACCGTGATGGGCAAGCTATCCCGCCACACGGCGACCGAGTGCACCGAGAAGTGGATCGAGCTCGTGTCACGCCACGTCGGCTTCCGGACACCGGAGGAGTGCTGGGGTCAAGCCTCGTGGACGTGAGCGCCCTAATCAAAGGAAGTGTTGCGATTCAAACTTGAAGTCAGGCCGTGCCCGCCTAGCTCGATCACGGGTCAGGTTGAACACCCACTCCGAGAAGCACACTGAGCTGCAAGGCCACTGCCGCTGGTCCGAGCAGATCGCGACCCTCGACGCCACCGGTCGATCTTCATCGCTTCGTGCGCCATGACGGTCGCAAGCCCCAGGGCAAATCGGCATAACGTTTGAGCTAACCGGCGTGCAAAAGCAGAGCGAAGCGGCGCTTTTGCACGTCCGAGTTGAGCGATTTGTTATGCGTTGCTCAGCGATGTGCTAAAGCAGCGCCACAGGGCCTTGCCTCCCGAAAAATGACCGAAGGCACCAAGCGTATGTAAATCAACTCGCCGACCAGCTCCACCAGCGTTTGGGTCACAATGACGGCAGACGCCAGAATCCAGGTGTCCGGCAAAGCCAGAGCAAGAGGAAGCACCACTAACGAATTTCGTGTCCCCGCACTGAAGATCAGCGCTCTTCCCGCCTGCGTGTCTAAGCGAAACGCACACGCCGTCAGGCGGGCGAGGAAAGGCATTATGGCCATGAAGGCAACATAAACCGGCACCGCTAGAGCCACCAGCGTGAGGTGTTCTTCGATTCTGCCGATTTGCGATGCAACGACAAGAAGCAAAATAATCGCCATGAGCGGAACCGGGAGCCATGCTGTGGCTTCAAGAAAAACCCCACCGCTGCGGCGGCGCTTAGCCCAGAACTCGGTTGCCAGGGCAAGACCCAGTGGCAAAACAATGAGCACAAGAAAAGCCTCCAGAAACGGCCCCGCACTCATAACCTGTGCGGCTTGCTCCCCCATGAACAGCCACAGATAGACGGGCAAAAGGATCATTTGAGCGAGTAGCAGCAAGGGCGTAGAAGCAAGAACAAGCCGAGCGTTTCCGCGGCCCAAATGGGTAAAAACAATGACGTAGTCAATGCATGGGGTGAGCAGCACAAGAAAAACACCGATAAGCAGCGGCGGGTGATCGGGTACAAAAAACGACAACAACCAAACTAGAACGGGAACAATAATAAAGTTGACCGTGAGCAGCGCAGCGGTAAACCGCCGGTTCGCGAACGCCTCGCGCAGCCGAAGAAAAGGAATCTGGGTAAACATTCCGTAAAGCAAAATCGCGATCACTGGAGAGATAAGAAATTCCAGACTCGCGCCAAAGGCAGGGTGCCATAACCCAAGCCCCGCCCCGATAGCCAAGGCAACGGCGTATATCCATATCTGATTTTCTTCAAGTTGTTTTCTCGACATCGTGTTCCCTTAAGACGCATAACGTCTCGGCGCTTCAGCTGCGCGCCTGCGGGTTTCAGTGTAACCGAGCGGTGTGGCGCGCCTGCTGTTGCTCCTATGTCAATCCTATACCGCCACGGCGACCGCGCGTGCACCGAAATCGACATGCACGACCGTCTCCGGGCGGGCCCGCTCCGCTCTGAGCATCGTCTTGAAGATCGCCCTGCCGATGTGCCGCTTGAGACACCGAAGCGCCTCACGGTGGCTCATCCCTTCGGAGCGCTTCTTGTCCATGAACGCGATCGCGGGCGGGTACATGCGCGCCTGGGTCACCGCGATCATGTGGATGGTGGAGTTGAGCTTCCGGTTCCCGGTCCGGTTGAGGCGATGGCGCTCGCTCTTGCCTGACGATACCGGCAGAGGCGCAGTCCCGACGTGCATCGCGAACGCGCACTCACGGCCGAAGCGGGAGACGCCTGCCGTCTCCCCAACGAGGTGAGCGGCGCCGATCGTCGAGCATCCGGGGAACGCGAGGAGCTCGGGGATGAGTGCCTTGGTCAATTCGCGGATCTCCCGCTCGAACCCGCGGACCGCAACGGTGAGCTCACGGCATCGCGCAAGCTCATCAAGCGCGATCCGGCACCGGGTGCTTTCGGGGAGCGCCCGGAGCGCGGCTTCAAGCCGGTCGAGCCATACGTAGCGGTCGAGCACGCGCGGCGGGAGTTCGAGCGGCAGCTCGAGATCGTGGCAGTGCCACCGAAGGCGCTTCTGGATGCGTGCACGCTCTTTGACCAGGCCGTCCCTGTGATCGGTGAGCAGCCTGATGTCGTGCTCGGGCCCGGAGAGGCGCGCCTCGGGCAGTCCGGACTCACGGAGCGCCGCACGAGCGACGCAGGCCGCATCGATCGGATCCGACTTGCCGTAGGTGCGGGCACTCGCCCGTGCCCCGGCCATCATCTTGGGAGGTACCCGCACCACGCGCTCGCCGGCTGGGATGAGGTGGCGCTCGAGCCTGCCGGAGAC
>JAJZRZ010000223.1 GCA_021850085.1 Actinomycetes bacterium
TCTTTTCGGCTTCGGTGCTCACACACCACATCTGCGAGGACCTCGGCTACCGCGCCGCGATCGGGCTGATCGACATGCCGGAACGCCGGCAGGTGTTAGTCATAAGCCGCGTGCAGGACGTCGATATCGCGGCCGTGCTGCGACACATCGGAGGGGGCGGGCACGCGCAGGCGGCGTCCGCCGCGCTGCGGGATGTGAGTGCAGAAGAACTCATGCCGCGCATCCGCGCCGCTTTGATGGAGGAGGTCTTGCCATCGCGCCGGGCGCGCGACATCGCCTCGGCTCCTGTGCGGTTCATAGGTCCTCAGACGCCGATGGATGAGGCGGGACGCGTCATGGCCACATGGGGCCATGGTGGGCTGCCCGTGGTGGAGGACGGTCGCTTGGTTGGGCTCGTCACACGAAAAGACGTCGACAAGGCGGCACGGCACGGCCTCGGACATGCCCCGGCCACCGGGTTCATGGCGCGCGATCCTATAACGGTTGCTCCGGAGGTCGACCTCGTCGATCTTGAACGCCTGCTGGTCCGCACCGGGATCGGGCGGGTGCCGGTGGTGGAGGGCGAGGTCATCGTCGGCATAGTGACGCGCAAGGACCTGCTACGGGCCGAGCACGGCGAGTCGTACCTGGATCGCAAGCTGACCCGTCAGCTCGACGACGCGTCTCACCGTTTCATGACTTCGCTGTCGCACATGCCGGACGACCTGAGACAGGCGGTGCGCGACATCGGACGGCTTGCCGACACGGAGGGCCTGCGTGCGCACGCGGTGGGCGGCTTCGTGCGGGACATGCTGCTCGGACGAGAGAACCTCGATCTCGACATCGTGATAGAAGGGGACGGCTTGGGTTTCGCACTGCGTATCGGTGAGCGTCTCGGCAAGCGCGTCAAGGTGCACCGGCGCTTCGGGACGGCGGTGCTCGTGTGGGACAGGCGGCTCCACATCGACTTCACGAGCGCGCGTACCGAGTACTACCAGCGCCCCGGTGCGTTGCCCACGGTCGAGCGATCCACCCTGCGGCAGGATCTGTTCCGTCGCGATTACTCCATCAATGCGATGGCGGTGTGCCTGAATCCGGAGTGTTTCGGCCGGGTGGCCGACCCGTTCGGCGGACTGTTCGATCTCGAGCGCGGCGCGATCCGCGCGCTGCACTCGCTGTCGTTCGTGGAGGATCCTACGCGGGTGTTGCGCGCCGCTCGTTTCGAGCGGAGGTTCGGCTTCTCGCTCGACCCGTCAAGCGAAGCTCTGCTGCGTCAGGCGGTGGAGATGGGGATGCTCGACGAGGTCTCGGGCGCACGGATGCGCGAGGAGTTGCTCGACATCATAGACGAGGAGTCCCCGTCGGACATTCTCGCACGGCTCGACGAGTTCGGTGCACTCGGAGGGTTGATGCCGGCAGGGTTGGGATTCACGCCTGCGATCTCGGATCTCCGTGTGTGCGAGCAGGCCTATCCCGCGCTGGAAGCGCTTTTCAGCCGCGCACCACGCCGTCGTACCACGCTCGTCGCCGCCCTGTCAGCGCGGGCGGGGCGCGCCGAGGCTGACCGTTGGTGCCGATGGCTGCGGTTCGGGCGTGAGTACGCGGAACCGGCGGTCGCGACAGCGGAACGCGCCGGCGCAGTGCTGGCCCGCCTGCAGGACCGGCGCAAGATGCGGCCAAGCCGGCTGTACTTTCTTCTTGAGCCTCTGCCGGGCGAATCGGTGATCTACCTATGGGCCGTTGGATCAGCCGAGGTCAAACAGCGCATCGAGGAGTTTCTGCGCGTCCTCGCGCCCGTGCGTGCCGCCGTTTCAGGTGCGGACCTCATCGATTTGGGAATGGAGCCGGGACCGGCGTTTGCTGGTATCCTTGCCCAGGCCCGCGCCGACCGCCTCGACGGCGCTGCGGTGGGGCGCGAGGCCGAACTTGCGAACCTGCGCAGGCTCGCTCGACGCGAGTCGCGGTGATCAGAAGGGCCTGTTGTGAACGAACTCATGCTCGGCGTGCTCGAGCTTGCGCTCTTTGTTCCGGCGATCGTGCTGCACGAGGTGTCGCACGGCTACGTCTCGTATCGGCTTGGCGACCCCACCGCCAAGATGCGAGGCCGCCTGTCGCTCAATCCCGTCAAGCACGTCGACCCGTTCGGGACTGTACTGCTGCCGTTGCTGCTGTGGGCCAGCGGGGGCCCCATCTTCGGCTATGCCAAGCCGGTGCCGGTCAACCCACAGTACTACCGTGACTACCGCACGGGCATGATGCTCAGCGGCCTTGCCGGACCCGCCACGAACCTCGTCCTGGCGTTGCTCGCCGGTTTGATGGTGCGAACGGTCCAGATGGTCGGCGGCCTTGCGGTCGACGCTGCCTCGACCGGCACCATCACCACGCTCGGATGGATCCTGTACGCGTTCTACTACTTCGCTCAACTGAACCTTGTGCTGATGTTCTTCAACCTCATCCCGATACCGCCGCTGGACGGCTCGCGGGTGCTCCCGCTCTTCTTGTCTGACCGCGCGCTGCTCGCCTACCACAAGGTCTGCTACGGAGGCTTCTTCGACAACGGCTACAAGCACAACGTCAACCCGCTCTACCAGTCGTGGCACGAGCGGGGCTTCATGGGGATGAGCTTCCCGACGCTCC
>JAJZRZ010000224.1 GCA_021850085.1 Actinomycetes bacterium
GGACGCTCACGAACCCCCGCGACATGGTGCGCGCACTCGAAACGGTCGAGTCGTTCGCCTATCGCTATGTCGTGGACGGCGATGAGATCACGTCTGGCCGGGCGACGCTGGTGCGTATCATGCTGGATGACTTCTCGGCGAGCACGCTCGTGAACGGTTGCCTCTTCCTCAACGTGACGAGCTTCACGTACCTGAACTTCCGGACGAGTGCCGAGGGACAGACCGTCTTCGAGCTGTTCACCGAAGGCTCGGTCCTTGAGATGACACCACTGGACGAGCCGGAGCTGCGTGCGGGGCAGCGCCAGGTCATCCGCCTCATGGACGAGAGCGTCTTCGAGGAGACGTTCGTCTCACTCGAAGACGAGGACGACGACTAGCGTCCTTCGCGTACGCCCTAGAGCCGCTCCCTGAGTTCGCTCATCGCCCGCCGAAGCTGGGTGTCGGTATCGTGGTCCGCGGCAAGCTCCGGCTCCATCTCGACCCGCACGTCCGGCTCGAGACCCACCTTGTCGATAACGCGGTTCTTGGGAGTCACATAGTGCGCTATCGTGAGCTTGATGGCCCCTCCGAACGACAACTCCTCAAGCTGCTGCACGCTCCCCTTGCCGAAGCTCCGCTCGCCGACTACCACGGCGCGCCCATGATCCTGGAGCGCACCCGCGACGATCTCGCTTGCCGACGCCGAGTTGCCGTTGATCAAAACGACCACGGCCGCATCAGTAGCCGTCATGCCCGTGGCATGGTGCTGCTCTATGGTGCCGCTGCGGTCTTCCACGCGGACTATCACGCCGTCATCGACGAACAGCGAGGCGATCTCCACGGAAGAGGACAGTAGCCCGCCGGGGTTGTCGCGAAGGTCGAGGATGTACCCTTCGGCTCCCTGCTCAGCAAGCTCGGCGAGCACCTCGCGGACATCGTCGGCCGAGGGTTCCGTGAAGCTGTACAGGCGGATGTAGCCGATATTCCCCTCGAGGATCTCGCTCTCGATGTTCGGAACATCGATCTTGGCGCGCTGTATCGAGAAGTCCTGCAGGTGCTCCGCGTCGTCGCGCCTGACGCCGAGGACCACCGTGGTCCCCTCTTCACCGCGTATGCGAAGCACGGCCTCATCGGTGTCCCATCGGTCGCGCGACTCGCCGTCGATGGTCACGATGACATCTTGCGCGCGCAGGCCCGCTCGCTCGGCCGGGGTCGCCTCGATGACCGACTGTATGACCAGGTCGTCCTCCTCGTTGGCGATGGTGATGCCGATGCCGTAGAAGGTCCCGGAGTTCTGCTCGTTGAAGTACTCGAAATGTCTCGCATCGAAGTACACGGCGTGCGAGTCCTCCAATGACTCCAACAGGCCCCTGATGGCGCCTACGGTCATCGACTCCTCGCTGGAGGGCGCGAGTGCGCTGCCCTGGATGATCTCGGCCACCTCGTTGACCGCCGCCTCGAGATCGGGAGTTTTCATGCCTGACACGGTCAGGACGGAACGGGCGCGATCGTAGAAGAGGCCAGCCCCGAACGCGGCGACGACCACCAGCAGCACGGTCACGACGATAGCCGTGACCTTGAGGAGTTTGTCCATGACGATCAGACCTTCAGATAGCGCCTCAGAGCGAGGCCCGAGCCGGAAAGACCCATGATGATACCCGCGGCGATCAGAACAGCCGATACCTGCGCGGCCGCGGTACCTGACAGCGAGATGGGCAGGAATGGCAGCGACTCCCTGAGACTCGGAAGCACGTAGAGCCACACGAGACTGAGCGAGCCTATCGCGAGCGCCGCTCCGATGAGACTTTGGATGACACCCTCAAGCAGGAACGGCGTGCGGATGAACCAGTTGGATGCGCCCACGAGCCGCATGATGCCGATCTCCTTGCGGCGGGCGTAGATCGCGAGACGGATGGCGTTGTTGATGAAGATCAGGCTGATGACGGCAAGGAGGCCGATGAAGACGAGGCTGACCGTTCGCATCAGGCGCGTGAACGTGAACAGCTGATTCACGATCTGCTGGCCGTATTTCAGCGACTTCTCGGGGTCGTCCGGCCGGTCGGCCACCGCTGTGAAGCTTGGGCTGACCTTGATGGTGTCGACGACGATCATGACCCTGCGCGGGTCGGCGAGGTCGACGTCGAGCGATGCGGGAAGCGGATTGCCCTCCAGCTGCTCCACGATCTCGGGGCTGTCCTGAACGATCGTCGTCTTGAAATCCTCGAGCGCCTGCTCCTTCGAGGTGTACGTCACGGTCGCCACATCCGGGTTGCCGATCAACTCCTGCTGCAGCGCGTCCACCGCCTCCGGTGCCGCGCCGTCCTTCAGGAAGATCCGGATGGACACCTTCTCCTCCACCGAATCGACAACCTGCCCGAGCACGAAACCCGAGCCCACCGACACGCCGACGAGGAGCAGCGACAGATAGATGGTGATGATCGCGCCCAGGCTCATGACCCAGTTGCGCTTGAAGCTGGTGACCGACTCTTTGAGGAAGTATCCGACGTTAATCGCCATAGCCGTACACCCCTCGGTCCTGGTCACGAACGACCTTGCCGCCCTCGAGGGCGATGACGCGCTTGCGCATGGAGTCGACCATCTCACGGTCGTGCGTGG
>JAJZRZ010000020.1:0-9477 GCA_021850085.1 Actinomycetes bacterium
AAGGTGCTTTCGGACATGGCGGTGAACGATCCCGCGTCGTTCGCAAAGCTCGCCGAGGTTGCGAAGTCCGCGCACGGGGCGTAGGCCAGCGGCAGCCGCTCAAGCACGAAGGCCCTGCTGAACGTGGCGGGGCCTTCGTGCGTTGGGCGGCCTCCCAAGCCGGTCCCCGAACGATCGATTCACATCCCGGTGAGATTGCGAAGTGCTCCCGGTTAGGGCCCAGAGGGACGATATCGCTGCGGATCCGCAACGAATCTGTCCGATATGGCCGTCTCCCCTCGACGGCACGTTCCAGAGGAGGGGATATGAAACGAGTACTGGTGTACGTGGCGATCGTCGCAGCGGCTCTGTCCGCGGGAGGCGCTCGCGCTTACTTCACCGCGCAGACCGAGGTGAGGGACAACGTGATCAGAGCGGGAACAGTACAGCTTTCCACGGAGCCCACGTCTGCGGCACTCTCGATCGGCGCCCTTGCACCGGGCGAGACCGTCAGCAAGACCATCGAGGTCAAGAACACAGGGACGCTTGCCTTCGATGCCGTGACCACTGCAGCCAAGAGAGCAGGGATCACGGACTTCTGGACCGAGCTGCAGTGTCGGGTGAGCTGCGAGGGCGTGGAGCTGTACAACGGGCCGCTGTCGGCTATGCGCACCGCACCGGTTCGTGTACCGAGCGCGGGGACAGCACGGCTCACCTATTCGGTCACGCTTCCTGCAGAGGCGGGCAACAACTTGCAGGGCGACTACGTGCGCGCGTCGATCTACGTCAATGCCGAGCAGGCACGCTGAGCTGCAGGCGAAGCGCCTGAAGCATGCGGCGGAGGTGGTGCTGGTGACGTCGTTGGTCGTGCTGGGCTGGACCCACGGCTTTGTGTACGTGGAAGGCGCATCGATGGAACCGGCGCTGACCCCGGGCGACATAGCGGTCTATCGGCGGGACGTGTCTGAGGTGGTGCGCGGTGAGCTCGTCCTCTTCGAACACGATGGTACGTTGGTGCTGCATCGGGTTGCGGGGGTGCTCAACGACGGTTCGCTCAGGACGAGGGGCGATGCGAACGAAAATCTCGATGCGGTGCCGGTCGCCGATCACAAGGTGCGGGGACGTGTCGTGATCGTGTTCCCCACGGGGCAGGGCGTCCGGCGATTGGCCGCCTTGCTGCACTGATGCTAGACTTTCGTACCAATCGCACAGCAGGCGATGACGGAGAGGTGCAGCGCCACCGCCGTTCGGCAGGAAGGGGTCCCTCGACTGCAAGGACCCCGGACGGACGCGTTGCGGTTCACTCCAGCAGCCGCGAACTGAAAGGCGCAGGAGCCGAGTAGGGAAGCCGGTGCCCCCGTTACCGGGCGATCGGGTGAACAACCCGTTTCCGTGCCGCGATCGCTGCGGAGCGAAGAGCGAGAGGGTCGGTCGATGCCGGCCAAACAAGGTGGTACCGCGGGAGTCGTTCCCGTCCTTGTGGTAATACGAGGACGGGGCGGCTCTCCGTTTGTTCGCGAGGAAGAAGCGAGGGCGCATGGCGATCTCAGAGGATCTGCGGTTTTTGGAGCGCGAGGCGCTCGAAGCTGTTCTGGCGGCTGATTCGCTCGACAGCCTCGACGCGGTGCGCGTGGCCTATCTCGGCAAGAAGGGTTCGCTGACCGCCGTTCTTCGCGGACTTGCGTCCCTGCCGCCTGAGGTGCGGCCCGAAGCCGGGCGCGTGTCGAACGAGGTCCGCGTGCGAATCGAGACCTCGTTGGAGCAGCGGCGTCGAGCGCTCGCGAGTGTCGAGCACGAAACGCGTATCGCCGCCGAGGCGGTTGATGTCACGTTGCCGGGCCGCGCGCGCCCGATCGGTCGCCAGCATGTGCTGCACCAGATCGTCGAAGAGATCACCGGGATCTTCCTCGGCCTCGGATACCGGGTCGCGGACGGCCCCGAGGTCGAGCTCGACTACTATAACTTCACCGCGCTCAACCACCCGCCGGACCACCCCGCGCGCGCCCTGCAAGACACGTTCTACGTGCGCGATCTCTCTGGTGACGAGGCGGAGGTGGAAGGCGAGAGCGACGTGCTCCTGAGGACCCACACAAGCCCTGGTCAGGTCCACGTGATGGAGACGCAGAAGCCGCCCATCTACGTGATCGTACCGGGTAAGGTCTACCGTCGCGACATAGCGGACCCGAGCCATCTGCCCCAGTTCACCCAGGTTGAAGGGCTCGTCGTGGACGAGGGGATCACATTCGGGGATCTCAAGGGCACCCTCGAGCACTTCGTCCGGGGGATGTTCGGGCCTGACAGGCGCGTCCGGCTACGCCCGCACTTCTTCCCCTTCACGGAGCCATCGGCCGAGGTGGATATCTCGTGCGGCATCTGTGGTGGGACCGGCTGCCGCTCATGCGGGGGAGAGGGTTGGCTGGAGATACTCGGCTGTGGCATGGTCGACCCCAACGTCTTCGGCCACGTCGGCATCGATCCCGAGCGCTACTCCGGTTTCGCGTTCGGTATGGGCGCCGAACGGATCGCGGCGCTCAAGTACGGCGTCCCGGACCTCCGTCTGTTCGTTGAGGGCGACACGCGTTTCCTGCACCAGTTCTGATTTGGACCGTTGATGGGCCGTTCGCACGGCCCGTGCCTGACCCGGGGAAGGACCTCGCGATGCGCGTATCGCTCACGTGGCTGAAAGAACTCGTCGATATCACGCTGCCCGTAGAGCAGCTGTGCGAGCGGCTCGACATGACGGGCACGAAGGTCGAGGCCGTCCACACGAGAGGGGAGGCACTGAAGGGGGTCGTCGTGGGCGAGGTGCTCACCAAGGAGCCGCACCCCGACGCCGACTCGCTGTCGTACTGCTCCGTGGACGTAGGCGCCGGTGAACCTCTTCGAATCGTCTGCGGCGCCACGAACTTCGAGGCGGGAGACAAGGTCTCGGTAGCTTGCGTCGGCGCCACGCTCCCCGGGGGGCTCACGATAAAGCGGGCGAAACTGCGCGGCATCGTCTCCGAGGGGATGATGTGCTCGGCGGCCGAGCTCGGCGTGGGCACCGACGCGAGCGGCCTGTTGGTCCTGCCGGCGGAGGCCCCGGTCGGCGCGCCCTTCGCCGAGTACCATGGGCTCGCCGACAGCGTGCTGGAGCTGGAGGTCACGCCCAACCGCCCGGACTGCCTGTCCATGGTCGGCGTGGCCCGGGAGGTGGCCGCCGTGACCGGCGCCACGTTCCGAGTATCCTCATCCGAACTCCACGAGCACGGCCCCACCGCTTCCGATCAGGTGAGCGTGCGGATCGAGGACGCATCGTTGTGCCCGCGCTACACCGCCCGCGTGATCCGTGGCATCACCGTGGGTCCCTCCCCGGCATGGCTGGCCGAGCGGATCGTCGCGGCCGGCGGACGGCCCGTCAATAACGTCGTCGACGTCACGAACTACGTCATGTACGAACTCGGACAACCTCTGCATGCGTTCGATCTGGCGACCATTGCCCACAAGGGCCGCATGGCGACCCTCACGGTGCGTCTTGCCCGTGCCAACGAGCGCCTGCGTACGCTGGATGGTCAGGACCGCAATCTTGCGGCGGACTCTGTGGTGATCGCCGACGACTCGGGACCGGTCGCCTTGGCGGGCGTCATGGGTGGAGAGGCCACCGAGGTCGGCGACACCACCGTCGATGTCCTGCTTGAGTCGGCGTGTTTCGGGACCGCGTCCATCGGCAGGACGAGCCGTCGTCTCGGGCTGATCTCCGAGTCGTCATTGCGCTTCGAGCGCGGCGTGGACCCCGAGCTCGCTGCGCGTGCATCCGCTCGCGCAGCCGCGCTCATCGCGGAGGTTGCGGGCGGGCAGGTGGCCCCGGGCGTCGTGGACGCATACCCGGGTCAGCGGCCGCCTCTCACCGTGCGTCTGCGGTCCGCGCGCGCCAACGCGATGCTCGGGACGTCGCTCACCGCCGACGAGATGGCAGCATTCCTGCGGCCGCTCGGCGTGGACGTGGCGCCGGATGGTGAGGACCTGCGGTGCCGCGTGCCGACGTTCCGGCCCGATCTGAGCCGCGAGGTCGACCTGGTCGAAGAAGTGGCGCGTCTGTACGGTCTCGAGAACATCCCGTCCACTCGACCCGGAGGTCGGGGCCGGGTAGGAGAGCTGACCGATGTGCAGCGGTTTCGCATGAAGCTCGGCTCGGTGTTGCGCTCGAGCGGTCTCGACGAGCACGTCGGCTACTCGTTCGGCGATCGCGCTGACTTGGACAGGATGGGGTGGGAGCTGGCGCCCGACGAGGTCTTGGTGGAGCTCGTGAACCCGATGTCCGCGGAGCAGGCAGCGATGCGCTGGTCGCTCGTGCCGAGCCTGCTGCGGGCCGTCTCGCACAATCAGCGGCGCGGGGTCCCCGAAGTGCATCTCTACGAGCTGGGCACGGTGTTCATCACTGCCGAGGGCCGCAAGCAGCCGAAGGAGCGACTGATGGCCGGCGGCGCGCTGACCGGATCGTGGACCGGGCGCGGATGGGACGAGCCCGGGCGGCCCCTGGACTTCTTCGACGGCAAGGGCGTGCTCGAGGCCGTCTTCGGAGCACTACATGTGGGGGGCTGGTCGGTGCGTGCCTCCGAGTACCCCTGGCTGCAGGCAGGCAGGACGGGGGATATCGTCGTAGGCGGGGACGTGGTTGGCTGGATCGGGGAGGTCTCAGCCAGGTCGGCGAGCGCCTTCGAGGTCGCGCCACACGTCGTTCTCTTCGAGATATCGGTCCCGGCGCTCCACAAGGCGGCCTCGCGAGCGCAGGTGACCTATGCCGAGATACCGCGCCATCCCGCCTACGAACTGGATGTCGCTTTCGTGGTCGACCAGACGCTAACCGCCGAACGGCTCGGCTCCGGCATCAGGTCCGCTGGCGGCTCCCTGCTCGAATCCGTGCGCCTCTTCGACGTGTACAGGGATCCTTCCGAAGCTCCCGATGACATCCGGAAGCTACCACCCGGTAAGAAGAGCGTGGCATTCGCGCTCACCTACAGGTCATCCGAAAGGACGCTTTCGGACGGCGATGTGCGCCCGGCCTACGAGAAGATGCTGCGAAAGGTGGCGGGCGCTCTCGGAGCCGAAGTGCGGCAGTAGCGTCCGCAGTTACGTTTAGAAATATCGGTTAAACGAATGAATTACGAATACAGTTTGACGTTGATGCAAATCGCGGTGTATCGTTGCACGTACACGGTAACACTCGGAGGATTGCATCGTGATACCTGTCGCCATTATCGGAGCAGCGGGCTACGCGGGAGCTGAGCTGACGCGGTTGTTGCTCGCGCATCCGTGCTTCGATCTCGTGACGGTCACATCCTCTCAGGATGCGGGCCGCCGCGTGAGCGATGTGTACCCTGCGCTGATTGGCTGCGATCTCATGTACATCGAACACGATGCCGCCGCCATCGCCGCCTCGGCCCGGATCGCGTTCCTTGCGGTCCCCCACACTGCCGCGATGGCCATGGCCCCGGCGTTGCTGGAGGCGGGACTCACTGTCATCGACGCCTCCGCGGATTTCCGCCTGCATGATCCGGAGCTGTTCGCGGCGTGGTACGCCACTCCGCACACCGCACCGGAGCTGCTTGACGTGTCGGTGTACGGCTTGCCGGAGCTGTGGCGCGAGGCTTTGCCCGGCGCCCGGCTCGTCGCGTGCCCCGGCTGCTATCCCACCGCGACGCTGCTGGCAGCCGCTCCCGCGGTGAGGGCGGAGGTGACGATCTCCGGCAGGGTCATCGTGGATGCGATCTCCGGAGTCTCCGGCGCCGGCCGCTCGCTTTCCGAGGCCACCCATTTCGTCAACGTCACCGAGTCGGTCACCGCTTACCACGTGGGGGTCCACCGCCACACGCCCGAGATCGTGCAAGGCCTGAGCGACCTCGGCATGGCGAATCCCTCGGTGGTGTTCACCCCGCACCTCGCGCCCCTGGGCCGTGGGCTGCTTTCCACCGTGTATCTCGAGGTGGACCCCGGATTGCTCGCCGAAGAGGTCTATCAGCTCTACGCGCGGGCCTACGCAGGCCAGCCGTTCATCCGTGTGTGCGCGCCCGGCACCCAGCCGGCCACCGCGCACGTGCGCGGCTCGAACCGGGCGCACTTGGGCATCGCGCTTGACGAGCCGTCGCACACGCTCATCGTGACCTGCGCCATCGACAATCTGGTGAAGGGAACGTCTGGGCAGGCCATCCAGTGCGCGAACATCGCGCTTGGCCTGCCCGAGACATCAGGCCTGACCGTTCCAGGACCGGTCGTGTAGGAGTCCCATGCAGACCAGGCACTTCGAGTTCGCGCAAGCCGACGGCGGGGTGACCGCACCGCGGGGATTCCATGCGGCCGGCGTGAGCGCCGGCATCAAGAAGTCCGGCAAGCGCGACGTGTGCGTGGTCGCCGCCGAGCGGGCCTCGCCCGCGGCTGCCGTGTTCACCACCAGCAGCATGGCGGCCCCGCCCGTCGTGGTCTCGCGGGACCATCTCTCGAGCGGCGTCTTGCGAGCGGTGGTCGTCAACGCGGGGAACGCGAACGCGTGCACGGGCCCGCAGGGGCTTGCAGACGCGCACGCCACGACCGCGGCGGTGGCCGCCGCCCTCGGCTGCGCCGCCTCCGAGGTCGCCGTGTGCTCCACCGGCGTGATCGGCGTCCAGCTCCCGCTCGACGCCGTTCTTGCAGGGGCGAACGACGCATGCGCCGCGCTTGACCGGCGCGGAGGCGATGACGCCGCCGAGGCCATCATGACCACGGACACGTTCGTCAAGCAGCTCGCCATCAGTGTGACGACGAACGGACGCACGTTCACTGTCGGCGGCATGGCCAAAGGCAGCGGCATGATACAGCCGGATATGGCCACGATGCTCGCGTTCATCACCACGGACGCGCCATTGTCCTCCTCGGCGTGTGAGGGCATCCTCCGCTCGGCCGTGTCCCGTTCGTTCAACAGGATCACGGTCGATTCGGACACCTCCACGAACGACACGTGCATACTGATGGCGAGCGGAGCCGAAGGCGGGCCCGTGCTGCAGTCCGGGACCGTGGCCCACGACGCTGTGGCCGCGGCCGTGCTCGAGGTGGCTGTGGCTCTCGCCCAGATGGTGGTGAGAGACGGAGAGGGCGCCACGAAGTTCGTCACTGTGACCGTGAAGAGCGCGCGCGACGAGCATGACGCCGAGCGGGCGGCGTTTTCCATCGCGAACTCGCCGCTGATGAAGACGGCGCTCTTCGGCGAGGATGCCAACTGGGGCCGGGTCGCCATGGCGGTGGGCAAGTCTGGCGCCGCCGTGGATTCCGAGCGGCTTGAGATCGTCTTCGCGGGCATCGTCACGTGCCGCGACGGCACGGCCGTCCCGTTCGACGAAGCCGAGGCGGCTGTCGTGCTCGCGCGGCCGGAGATCGAGATCGTCGTCGACCTGAATGTCGGCGAGGCCGAGGCGACGGTGTGGACGTGCGACTTCAGTTACGACTATGTGCGCATCAACGGCGACTACCGTTCGTGAGCGGAGGGTGCATGCAGGAGATGTTCGATAAGGCGGCCATCCTCATGGAGTCGCTGCCGTGGATCAAACGAGCCTGGGGACGCACGGTCGTGATCAAGTACGGCGGTGCAGCAATGACCGATGAGGTGTTGCGCCACAGCGTGGCCGCCGATGTCGTGCTCATGAAGCTCGTGGGGATCAATCCCGTCATCGTCCACGGCGGCGGCCCGGAGATCACACGCTACATGCGCCGGCTCGAGATGCCCGTCGAGTTCGTTGACGGCCTGCGTGTGACCACGCCCGAGGCGATGGAGCTCGTCCGGATGGTGCTCGTCGGCAAAGTGAACGGCGATCTGGTATCGGCTATCAACGCGCACGGACGTCTTGCCGTGGGCATCTCCGGTGACGACGGGAACCTCATCCGGGCGACCCAGAAGGATCCCCGTCTAGGCCGAGTCGGAGACGTGACCGCCGTGGACACGGCTGTGGTGACCAACCTCATCGAGGACGGCTTCGTCCCGGTGATCGCATCCGTGGGCGCTGGTGATGACGGAGGGAGCTTCAACATCAACGCCGACCTGGTCGCTGGCGAGATCGCCGCGGCCCTCGGCGCCGAGAAGGTCATCTTCCTCACCGACGTCGACGGGCTGTATGCCGACTTCAGCGACGAAGGATCGCTGATCAGCGCGCTCACGTTGAACGAGGCGAGTTCGATGATCGACCGCGGTGAGCTTGCCTCCGGCATGATCCCAAAGGTGGGCGCGTGTGTCCACGCGCTGCGCCAGGGCGTCTCCCGGGCCCACATCTTGAACGGGACGATCCCGCACGCGCTGCTGCTCGAGGTCTACACCGATGAGGGCATCGGCACGATGATCACCGGTGCCGTCAACGGCGATCCGGTATCCGTGGGTGTCGGCGATGGGCTGGTGAGTTGACGATGGGCGAGGCCTACGAGCGGATCGCAGCGCTGGATGCGGCATACCACCTGCCCACGTACGCTCGCAAGCCCGTGCTGTTCGTGCGCGGCGAAGGGATGCGGCTGTACGACGACGAGGGCCGCGAGCATCTGGACTTCGTCTCGGGCATCGGTTCGGTCAACTTGGGTCACGCGCATCCGGCCGTGGCCGAGGCAGTGTGCTTGCAGATGAACAGGCTCGTCCAAGTCTCCAACCTCTACCATGTGGAGCACCGCGCGGCGCTGGCGGAGCGCCTGTCCGACCTGGCCGGAGGCGGCTGGAAGGCGTTCTTGTGCAACTCGGGCACTGAGGCCGTGGAGGGCGCGATCAAGCTCGCGCGGCGCTGGGGTAAGGCGCGTCGCGGCGAGTCATGCCATCGCATCGTGACGGCCGAACGGAGCTTCCACGGACGCACGATGGCGTCGCTCTCCGCGACGGGGCAGGCATCCAAGCAAGAGGCGTTCGCACCCCTGCTGCCGGGCTTCGATCACGTGCCGCTCAACGATATCGGTGCGCTTGAGGCGGTCATCGACGCGGACACCTGTGCTGTGCTCCTCGAGCCGGTGCAGGGCGAGGGCGGCGTGTATCCGTGCGAGCCCAGCTACCTCGCCCACGTGCGCGCGCTGTGCGACCAGCGCGATGTGCTCCTGATCTTCGACGAGGTGCAGACCGGCTTCTTCCGAACCGGTCCTGCGTTCGCATGGCAGGGGTACGGTGTGCGCCCCGACGTGATGACCTTGGCCAAGAGCCTCGCCAATGGGCTGCCGGCCGGCGCGGTGCTCGCATCGGGGGACGCGGCCGAGGCCCTCGCGCCCGGAGATCACGGCTCCACCTTCGGCGGAGGTCCAGTGATCGCGGCGGCGGCGTTGGCCACGATCGAGGCGCTGGTGGCCGAAGGGTCGGGTGAACAGGCGGTCCGGGTCGGGGAGGGCCTGCAGGCCCTGCTGCGCGCACAGGCCGATTCCACGGGGACGATCGTCGAGGTGCGGGGAAGGGGCCTCATGGTCGCGGCGGAGCTGTCCGAGCCGCGCGCGCAGGCGGTTGCGGCGGACTGCCTCCGTGCTGGCCTCGTCGTC
>JAJZRZ010000020.1:9487-14317 GCA_021850085.1 Actinomycetes bacterium
GATCTGTCGGCGATAGGACGCTGCGCTTCTTGCCACCTCTTGTATGCAGCGAGGACGAAACTGCTACACTTGCTGATGCACTGCACGCCGTCCTAGGAGCCGCCTGATGCATACCAACTTCAAGGGTCGCGACCTGCTGACGCTCGCTGAACTCACACCCGAGGATCTCACACACGTGCTCGACGTCGCAGAGGCGCCTGCAGCGAGGTGGCCGTCGTTCGCCGGCTCGTCGGCTGCCCTGATCTTCATGAAGCCTTCACTGCGCACCCGTGTGAGCTTCGAGGTGGGCTGCGTGCAGCTCGGGGTACATCCCATCGTGATGGGGCCCTACGACGCGTTCTCCCGTCACGAGACCGTGCATGACACCATCAAAGTCCTCGAGCGTTACGTCGACCTGATCGTGCTTCGTACCTTCGCTCACTCGCACGTGGAGGAAGTCGCCGAGCACGCGTCGGTCCCGGTGATCAACGCGCTCACCGACGACTTCCATCCGTGCCAGGGCCTTGCCGATCTGCTGACGATACGCCAGCACAAGGGCGCCTTGCAGGGGCTCAGGCTCGCGTACGTGGGCGATGGCAACAACATGGCGCACACCTATCTGCTTGCCGGTGCGCTGGCGGGCATGGACGTGGTCGTCGCGACGCCTGAGGGTTACGAGCCAGCCCGGCATGCGGTGGCACAGGCCTCCGATCTCGCCGCTCGCTACGTGACCGGGTCTCGTTTCGAGGTGATGCGCGACCCTGCCGCAGCCGTGGCCGGTGCCGATGTGGTGGTGACGGACACCTGGGCGTCGATGGGGCAGGAAGAGGAGCACGATAGGCGTCTGCGCGATTTTGCGGGTTATCAGGTGGATGCGGCTGTGATGGGCAAGGCGGACCCGGCGGCCATCTTCATGCATTGTCTTCCGGCGCATCGCGGCGAAGAGGTGTCCGATGAGGTCATCGATTCGGCGCGCTCGGTCGTCTTCGATGAGGCTGAGAACAGGTTGCACGCTCAACGCGCCTGGATGTCACTGGTTCTGTAGGAAACGAAAGGGGCATTCGACATGAGAAAGCGCGTGCAGCGGCAGGAGGCCATCCGCACGATCGTCCGGCGAGAGCGTGTGCGCACGCAGCGTGACCTGGTCGATCACCTGAAGAAGGAGGGCTACTCCTGCACCCAGGCGACGGTCTCGCGTGACATCTCGGACATGGGCCTGCGCAAGCTGCCCGAGGGCGCCTACGTGCTGGCCGAGGACGTGCATCTTCAGCGGATGGTCGCCGAGCTCGTGGAGAAGGTGACCCGCTCCCAGCAGCTCGTGCTGGTGAAGACCACCGCGGGTGGTGGCCAGAGCGTGGCGGCGGCGCTCGACGCGGCCGACCTCGACCAGGTGATCGGCAGCATAGCCGGCGACGACACCATCTTGGTGATCACCGAAAGCGAACAGGATGCGGAAAGCATCGTCGCAGGAATCGAGAAGTTCCGCAGCCGCTCGTAGGCCGCATCACGCACGGAAGGACGTGGCAGTGGCAAGAGAGAAATGTGTGCTGGCATATTCCGGCGGTCTCGACACGTCGGTCATCATCAAGTGGCTGATCGAGCACAAGGACCTAGACGTGATCGCGCTCGTCGTGGACGTCGGCCAGGAGCGACAGGATCTCGAGTTCGTGCGTCAGAAGGCGCTCGGGATCGGCGCCGTCGAGTCGATCTGCAAGGACGTGCGCGAGGAGTATGTCGAGGAGTTCCTGAGCCGGGCACTGAAGGCCAATGCTCTCTACGAGAACAAGTACCCGCTGCTTTCGGCCATGTCCCGACCCATCATCGTGAAGCATCTCGTGGAAGAGGCCCACCGGCACCGGGCCAGGTACATCGCCCACGGCTGCACCGGCAAAGGTAACGACCAGGTACGCTTCGAGGTGGGTATCGCCGCCCTCGACCCGGATCTCGAGGTGATCGCTCCCGTACGCGAGTGGGACTTGCGGACACGCGAGGAGGAGATGGACTGGGCGGCGGAGCGTGACATCCCCGTGCCGACCACCAAGGATAACCCGTACTCCATCGACGACAACTTGTGGGGTCGGGCCATCGAGTGCGGCGTTCTCGAGGACCCGTGGGTGGAGCCTCCGGCGGACATCTACACGCTCACCAACGATGCGCGCACGGATGCGTGCAGCGGCGAGCCCGAGTATGCCGAGATCAGCTTCGAGCAGGGCGTGCCGGTGGCCCTCGACGGCGAGATCATGAGCTTCCACGAGATCATCAACCGGATGAACGAGCTTGCGGGCAAGCACGGCTTCGGCCGTATCGACATGATCGAGAACCGCCTCATCGGCGTGAAGAGCCGTGAGATCTATGAGGTGCCCGGGGCGCTCACGCTCATCACAGCGCACAAGGCGCTCGAGGACCTGTGCCTCGAGCGCGAGGTCCTGCACTACAAGCTCGGCGTGGAACAGAAATGGGCCGAGCTCGTCTACAACGGCATGTGGTTCTCGCCGCTGAAGGAGGCGCTTGACGGCTTCATCGAGACCACGCAACAGCTCGTGACTGGTGACGTGCGGCTGCGCTTCTTCAAGGGTTCGTGCGTCACGGTGGGTCGGCGCTCGCCGTACTCTTTGTACGACTACAACCTGGCGACCTACGACGCCGCCGACACTTTCGACCACACGGCAGCCAAAGGTTTCATCGACCTGCACGGGCTGCCGGTCAAGGTCTGGGCGCGACAGCGCCGCAAGGTCGGCAAGGAAGGCGAGGTCTAGGGAGGCATGACGGACGCGACGACACCCGAAACGAAGACGCCTTGGGGCGGACGCTTCGAGCACGCTCCGGGCGAGTTCCAACGGCGTTTCGGCGCTTCGCTTCCGGTCGACAGCCGGCTTTACGCGGAAGACATCGCGGGCTCGATCGCGCACGCCCGGATGCTCGCGCAGCAGGGCATCATCTCGGCGGATGACGGTGAGGCCATCGAATCCGGACTGATCGGTATCCTAGGCGACATCGAGGCCGGCCGTTTCACTTTCGAGACGGCGGACGAAGACGTGCACATGGCCGTGGAGGCCGAGCTGACGCGACGCATCGGCGAGGCCGGCAAACGCCTGCATACCGCGCGCTCGCGCAACGATCAGGTGGCAACCGACACGCGCCTTCACGCCAAGCGGCGGGCGCTTGAGGCGATCGAGGACGTCGACCATCTCCGCCGTACGCTGATCCGCTTGGCCGAGGCGCATGCGGACACCGTGATGCCCGGCTACACCCACCTGCAGAAGGCGCAGCCAGTGCTTTTCGCGCACCACATGCTCGCGTACTTCTGGATGCTCACCCGGGATGCGGCGCGCCTTCGCGCGGCATACGCCGCGGCGGACGCCCTCCCGCTGGGCAGCGCGGCGCTCGCCGGCACGACCTTCCCGATCGACCGCACGGCGGTGGCGCGGGAGCTCGACTTCGCGGCCGTGATCCCCAACTCGCTCGATGCCGTATCGGACCGCGACTTCCTCGTGGACATCACGTACGCGTGCGCGCTCGGCATGGTCCATCTCTCGCGTCTGGCCGAGGAGCCCATCATCTGGTCGAGCGACGAGTTCGGGTTCGTCACCCTTGCCGATGACTGGTCGACCGGATCGAGCATCATGCCGCAGAAGAAGAATCCGGACTTCGCCGAGCTCGTGCGCGGCAAGACCGGCCGGGCGGTGGGAGATCTGGTGTCGCTGCTGGTCACCCTGAAGGGCCTTCCGCTCGCCTACAACAAAGACATGCAGGAGGACAAGGAGCCCGCCTTCGACGCCATCGATACCTTCGAGGACTGCCTCACCGCGATGGCCGGCATGCTCTCGACGATGTGGGTCGAGGCGCAGCGTATGCGCCAAGGCTCCCTCGGCGGCTTTATGGCGGCCACCGACCTCGCCGATCATCTGGCTGGGCGCGGCGTCCCGTTCCGCGAGGCGCACGAGATAGTCGGTAAGCTGGTACTCGCATGCGAGCGTGAGGGTAGGACCCTCCAGCAGCTGACCGCGGCCGAGCTTGCCGAGGCGTCGCCCGCCTTTGGCCCGGACGCGCCCCAGTGGGTCGACATCGATTCGGTGGTCGCGCGCAGGGACACCCCCGGAGGAACCGCGCCGGGCCGTGTGGCCGAGCAGCTGATGCTCGCCCGCGAAGCGTTCGCCGCCGACGAGGCGTGGCTGGAATCCCGCTGCGACTAGATGCCGTCAAGCCGGTTGGGTACCTTCGATGCGACCCTCGGAAGTGATCGATGCCCGAGTATGACAACGCCGCGATCAGCGGGATGCTGGACGACTTCGGCGATCTGCTCGAGATCGCGGGAGCCGACCGCTATCGCGCGCTGAGCTACCACAAGGCCGCGCATGCCATACGAGCGTGGGACGAAGACGTCACACGGACCGCGGCCGAGGGGCGTCTCGGCGAGATTCCCGGTGTGGGCGCCAAGCTCGGAGCGGTCATCTCCTCGATCATCGCAAGGGGGTCGTTCCCAGAGTTCGAGGAGGTGGCGCAGAGCCTGCCCGCCTCGATAACCGGGCTGATGCGCGTTCCGGGGCTGGGACCGAAGAAGGCGAAGACCCTCTACGAAGAGCGCGGCGTGGCCTCGGTGGACGACCTGGAGGCGGCACTCGAGGAGCGCAGGCTGGAGGGCTTGCCGGGATTCGGCGCGAAGACCATCGACAACGTTCGCACGGGAATCGAGCGCTACCGGGCGATCAGCGCGCGCATGCTCCTCGCCGACGCCCTCCCGCTTGCCGAGCAGCTCGCCGCCTCGCTGGAGGAGCTGCCGGCTGTCGAGGCGGCAAGCGTGGCGGGCAGCATCAGGCGGATGAAGGAAACCGTGGGTGACGTCGACGTGCT
>JAJZRZ010000225.1 GCA_021850085.1 Actinomycetes bacterium
GCAGTGTGAGCTCCTGCACTTTCTGCTCAGCGATCTGCAGCTGCTTTTGCGCCAGCTGCAGTTGCTGCATGAGATGCTGCTCTTGTGGCGATGGCCCGTCACCGAGCAGAGCCGGCGGGATCGTGCGCTTGAGTCGCTCCGCGATCTCATCGGCCATGGGAAAGTCAGCGGCCTGGAAGGCCAGGTCACCCATGACCTGCATGAGCTGTGGCGACTGAGTGATGATCTGCGTCAGCGAGTCCCAAGCCTCCTGCCGTCGAGTCGCCCAGTTCGGCCCGACGTCGGCAGTCACTTCGTAATCCCCCACCCCCGGCTTGAACACAAGGCGCGTCCTGTCCTGGACGGTCTCCATCGAGGCCGCGACATCCTGCTGAGTCGCATGTACCTCCGTGATGTGGCCGTTTTCGATGATCCTGAACACGCGCTCGGTGTCGTAGATGTGCGGGATCAGGCCGACGAGGATGCGGCCAGTGAAAGCCACTGCGGCGGCCTGGGCGTCGATGAAGTGATAGCTGGTGAGGTCGCCCTGGCGCTGGCGCTGCTGGATCGCGACTCCGGCCGTTTCGTTGCTCGGGGCGCCCATGGTTGCATCATAGTGGCCGCTGACCATCTGCATCTCGTTCGCCGCAGCTTCCATCGCCTGCAGATAAGCCGGCGCTGCGGTCGGCGGATCTTGCCGGCTCGGCGCCGGTATTTCGCGCCCCTGGTCGTCGTAGGCGTTGAAAGGCAGCACCGCCGGCGGCGTGCTGTTGGCGGTCCGCCAATAGTCCTCAAGGCCATCGATGGCTTGCAGTGGCGCAAGCCACGGCGCCTTGGACTGCAGGGCGCCGTACTCGATCTGCGCGGACGTGTTGTAGTTGTACATGCGCTGTGGGTCTTTGAGATAACGGACGATGCCCTTGCGCTCGATCTGGCCGTCGATGATGAGCTCTTCGCCCGGCACGCGTACGACCGGGATATACTTGCCTGGGATCAGCCGATGGTCGACGACAGACTTGCCAGCGATCTTGTACCAGTGCACTTCTTTGCGGTCGACCCGGCGCTTGCGCAGCACCTTTCCGGCGTCGGTCTTTTTGACGAATTCGCGCTCCTCGGCGGTCATCACAGACCACAGCATGTAGGCATACGTGCCGTCGGGCTGCGGGATCGCATACGACCAGTCGCGCACAGAGCGCACCTCGTAATACTCTGCCACTCGCACCGTGTCTCGGGTCACCCAGCCTTCGTTGTCCGTGATGCTGTCCATCTCGACCGGCACGACGGCCTCATCGGGATAGGCCTGACGGAACTCCTCCACGGGGACGCCGACATAGACAAACGCATAGCGGGCATCGGAGCCGTCCATCTTTTTGATGTGGGGATCCATGAGTACGTCGAGGGGGTTCGGGATCGGCTCGATGCGCAGCTCCTGCTCAAAGCCGTTGTCACTGACGTACTCGTTGACGACGCGCCAGTAGCCGATGCCGCCGGCCACCTGAAATTCTGCCGCCTTGTCATAAGCGCGCTGCGCACTGCTGCGCCGCTCGATGTGCTTAATAATGGCCTCGTAGGCCTGGGCCGCTTCATACGTCGCCCCAGAGCCAGACGCCTCCACCTTGATAGACGGCGCGTTTTGCTTCATGTCGTTGACGATGTGCAGCCAGTGCATGTGCGTCTTATTGACCGTCAGCATCGGGCGCTGCGCCGCTGCGCGCTGGTTGCGCATGATGTCGGGCCACTGATAGCCGTTATCCGAGTCGCCGACCACGAACCGCATATCGTCGCGGAAGCGCTCGATGAAGATCGACTCGCGATCCTGCGCGATCTTGAAGCGCTTGCGGGCGCGCAGCACAACGTCGTCGAAGTCGTCGCCTTGGGGTATATCGTCGTCGAGGTCGATCATGATGCCATCCATCCTGTGGTGTCGCCGAGGCCAAGCCGTGGCGGTTTGAGTGAGAGTGTGCGCTTGGGAGCATCGCCAGATGCATCCATGAGCGCCTTGGCATGCCGTCGCATCATGTAGGCGTACCGCACCGCTGAGATGGCATCGTCGCGCTCTTTGACGATGCGCCCATGGTCGTCGCGGTGATAGAGCCTGATCTCCTCCAGAAGCGGCGCCAGGTGCCGAAACACCTTGATCGAGCCGGCACGGAAGCGATGCAGCATCTCGTAGACTCCGGCTTCGACGCTGTTGCCTCCCTCTGGCCACGTAGCATGGTCGGCGAGCATCGAAAAGCCTGCGGTCTTGTACTGCGCTCGCAGCTGCTGGCCGCCACCCTTCTCGGTCTGCAGACCATCATGCGGCCATGCGGTCGGGATGCCCTGGACGAAGCCTTTGGTTGCGGTCCACGCCTGATCTGCGTCTTTCTGGCTCGCTCGCCAGCAGTGTGTGACGTAGACCACGTCTGCGTCGGCATCGATCGCCAGCCGCACGATGGCCTGCGGGTGATCCCAGCCGAAGTCGACACCGGCGATGACGCGCCAGTGTGCGGGTACGTCGAATGCGTCGCACACGATCTCGCTGTCGGATACAGGGAAGATCAAGCCGGAGCCGAGTACAGGGATGCCGCTGGTACGCATATCGCGCCGACGAACAGCAGGATG
>JAJZRZ010000226.1 GCA_021850085.1 Actinomycetes bacterium
CGGTGTTCTTACCCCGCCACTGTTCAGTGGTGGCGAGACTGAGATTCGCGACGCTCGAGCCCGAGGGCATTGCGCGCACGTCGGGGTCTTGGCCGAGGTGGCCGATCAGGATCACTTTGTTCACGCCGCGCATGGTCGGACTCCGTCAAAAAGTGGCGCCGTTCAAGGGTCCTCCGAAGGGCGGGACCCGGCATGACGCGAGTAAAGCATGCCAGACGTTCAGACGTCAAGCATGCCATACGTGCGGTGACTGAGTCAGCGTTCGGCGGCGCTATCCCCGTTCGCGCGCGCCGCCGCGTTCTTGGCCAAATACCGCTCAACCAATCGTCGCAGATGACTCTCATTCATTTCGGTCATCTGCACGCCGAGGTGGGGGTCCACGATCTGAGTCGCCTCGCTCTTTTTGATCCCGAGCACGTCCATCATGGGCGGATCCGAACCATCGTCCGTGACGAGCAGGAAGCATGTCACTGGGTTCTTCTGTCCCTCGCGATCGAGCCGCCAGAGGATCTGCTGATGGATGCCGGGGGACCAGTCGAGCTCGCCAAGGATCACGACGGAGCAGCGGTGCTGAAGCCCGTCGACGCCCGCGCCGGAACGGAGCGAGAGGATGAGGATGTCCGTCTCACCGTCGAGAAACCGGCGCTTCGATTCTTCTTTCTGCGAGGCGCTCTCGGAGCCGGTATACATCGCGGGCTTTAAGTCGGCGAGCGCCTCGAGCCAGATTCGATAGACCTCGCGGTGCCACCCGACGAGCAGTACCGGCTCGCCGGCTTCCACCATGAGTCGCGCGAACGTCGCGACGGCTTTGGCTTTGGCGATCCCCGTGGCCTGTCGCACCATGATATCGAGCTCGCGGGCCGCCTGGCCGCGCTCGATGAAGCTACCGGTGGTGGCCCGAATCGCGAGCTGCTGCGCGAGGGCCTCGACGGACTCCACGGTCTTCGCGTCATAGTCGATGGTCTCGACGATGATTGAGGTCTTGGGCAGTTGCTGCCCGACGTCGCTCTTCAATCGGCGGATGAGCGCGTGCTGCTCGCGCAAGTATGTGCCGAGGGCCTTCGGGTCCTTGATCCGTCCGCCTCGGCCTGCCTCGCGGTTCACCCATTCGCGCTCGAAGTCCGCCCAGTCGCCGAGCACCGCGTCGTCGATGAACTGCATCACGTTCCACATCTCGATGCCGTAGTTGTAGATCGGCGTGGCGGTGAGTCCCAAGCGGTACGTGACGCCCTGGGAGAGAAGGAACGCGGCGGCACCTTTCTGCGTGCCCTTGCCAGTGCGCAGGCTCTGCGGCTCGTCATACGCGGCGGTATTGAAGAAGTCGCCGTGCGACTTGAAGAACTGGATCCACCCGCCGATCTGACTCACGCGAAAGATGTACACGTCGGCGGGTGGCAGGTTGTACGGCGAGCCCTTCTTGATTAGGTGGACCGAGAGCGCCGTGAAGGCGATGATCTTGTCCGCCCACTGCTGCTGCATGTGGGCATCACAGACGACGGCGGCGGGTAGCGTACCCGGTGTGCTCGCGAGGAATCCCGCCGCGGTGTAGGTCTTGCCGAGTCCGCCCTCGTCGCCGAGGAGAAGGCTCTTGCGCCTACGCAGAACCTCGATCGCCTGCGCCTGGTAGTCGCGGATCCGCTGTCCCGGCCTCACGCCGTCGATGGCGGGGGCGCGGTAGTCGGGCAGCAGGATGCGCTCGAGTTCGGCCTGCTCGCGATTCCACCCGCGCCGACCGGTCTCGAGCACGTGGCGGTCTTCCGCCGTCATGGCGAGCGGATAGCGCAGGGTGAACCACTCGAGGTCCGCGGCGTGCATCAGATCGTTCGGCAGATGGAACGGGCCGGCCGAGTTCTTCGGCACGCGGGCGAAGAGATGCTTGAAGCGGATCGCAACGTGCGGCTCCAAGTCGGCGATCTCCCACCGGGCACCACGGGTGCCGCCAGTACCGGCCTCGGTCAGCCGCACCGTCCCGTAGGTCCGGGCCTGCGCGGGACGTTCCTTGGGCACGTCCGCGAGCAGCAAGGGCAGGGCAGCACTCATACGATCCACCCCCTTGAGAGGGACGCCGCGTAGACCGGCTTGCCGCCGATCTCGGCCGGCAGCCCCATGCTGAGGTTCGAGGCGAGGAGGATGGCCGCGACCTCGGGGTGTCGTGCGTACCGCTCGATTTGGCGATAGATGTCGATCTTGCGCGGCCCGCCGCCCCGTCCCTTGAGCTTGCACTCGACTGCGATCCACTGAGTGGGTGCGTGAGGGCAGGGAATCAGAAAGTCGGGAATGTCTTCGATCGAGAGACGGTGCTCGCGCTCGAAGGGGATGCCGGCGGACTCGAGGGCGACGGCGATTCCAGACTGCATGGCTTTCTCGGACGAGAGGTCGACGCGAACGCGCTCGATTCTCTTCACGATGAACCCAGGAGAGCAGAGTTCCGCGAACGACTGTTCGCCGAGCCACCCGGCCGCGTGAGTTACTGATCTTGATCCGCGATCCACTGCTGCACCTCCCGCGCCGCCGCGACGTACTCGGGACTCGGGGTCTTCATGATCTCC
>JAJZRZ010000021.1 GCA_021850085.1 Actinomycetes bacterium
GGTAGCCGTGGCAGACGTACCGTTGCTCACCGACGATCACGCCCCCACCGACTCGCTCATCCGCGTGCAGTGAGCTGCCCGTCCGCTGCAAAGATCAACATATACAACATGGCGCAGGTGCGGAATAGCCGCAGCCAAACCTGTTGACCCGCGTGAGATGGCTGGCTAGGATATCCGGTCATGAGCCGTGAGACCACTTCGATGATGATGACCATGCCGATGCCCGAGCCCGGGTTCATCGGCACTTGTGCCTGTCCCGGGCTGAGCCTGTAGCGCACACCGCGCGATGCCCAGGCGCATCGCGCGTCCGTCATCTGTCGAACCTGGAGTCTCGCATTGCATCTCCCCCGTACGACCCTCGGGCATGACTGTCCTCCGCGCACGGCGTTCGCGCCGTCGGCCGCGGTGGTTCGGCTCGGCATCCCATTCGGCGGGCGACGCAGCCGAATGCGCAGGCCGTCGCCTTGTGGCTGCACCCACCGATCCCGGACACGCCTCCGGCCGGATCCCGAACACATCTCCACTCCACCGCGAGTTAGGAGCAGCGCGTGATCGAGCTACGAAACCTGTCGAAGACCTATACCGAGCGGGGGCGTGAGCACACCGCGCTCGAAGGCATCGACCTGACAATCGATGATGGCGACATCTTCGGCATCATCGGCATGAGCGGGGCGGGCAAGAGCACGCTCGTACGCTGCATCAACCTGCTCGAGCGTCCCACTTCCGGAACCGTCATCATCGACGGCGTGGATGTGACGGCGTTCTCCGGCGCGCAGCTCTCAGGACTCCGCGCCGACATCGGCATGGTCTTCCAGGACTTCAACCTGTTCTCGCAGCGAACGGTGCTGGAGAACGTCACATTCCCGCTGGATATCCGCGGCGATACCCGTGAGGGCCGCGAGGCGCGCGGCCGGGAGCTGCTGGATCTGGTCGGCCTGTCCGACAAGGCCTCCAGCTATCCCGCGCAACTCTCGGGCGGACAGCAGCAACGCGTGTCGATCGCACGCGCGCTGGCGAACCACCCCCGCGTGATCCTGTGCGACGAAGCGACGTCGGCGCTCGACAGCATGACGACGAACTCCGTCCTGAAGCTGCTTCGACAGATCAACCGCGATCTGGGCGTAACCATCGTGGTCATCACCCACGAGATCGGCGTGGTGGAGAAGATCTGCAACAAAGTCGCGGTGCTGGACGGCTCCCGCATCGTGGAACATGGCGCAACCTCGGCGGTGCTCACCGCACCGGAGCATGAGGTCACCAAACGGCTCCTCGGGGCGGTGAGGTGGGATGCGTGAGTTCTTCGCCGAGTACGGCCAGCTGTTGATCGACGGGACGGCCAAGACGATCACGATGACCGTGGTCTCAACGCTCGTGACCTACATCATCGGCGTGCCGCTGGGCGTGCTCCTGACCGTGACCGCACCGGGATCGCTCAAGCCGCATCGCACGCTCAATGCGGTGGTCGGCTGGATCGTGAACGTCGGGCGCTCGATACCGTTCATCATCCTGCTCGTGGCCCTGATCCCGGTCACGCGCTTCATCGTCGGTACGTCGCTGGGCACGGCGGGCGCCATCGTACCCCTTGTCGTGGCGGCCACGCCGTTCGTGGCACGGCTCGTCGAGACAGCGCTCAAAGAGATCCACCCGGGCGTGGCGGAAGCGGCGCTGTCGTGCGGCGCATCCACTCGGCAGGTCATCGGCAAAGTGATGCTGCGCGAGAGCCTGCCCTCACTGGTCCGCGGCGCATCGATCACGCTCATCACGCTGTTCGGCTACTCGGCAATGGCAGGGGCCATCGGCGCCGGAGGGCTCGGCGACATCGCAATCCGGTACGGCTACTACCGCTACCAGGACGACGTGATGGTGGCCACCATAGTGATCCTCATCGTTTTGGTGCAGCTGATACAGACGTCGGGCGACCTGCTCGCCCGAACGCTCGACAAGCGCAACCGCTAGCATCGCACGCGCTTCTACCACAACCACACGGCCGCTCCTCGTAGAAGTGGCCCACAAGAGAGGAACCGACACACATGACTGACACGTCTGCCGCACCGCAGAGCACCGCGCCGAAGAAGGGCCGGACGCTCCTTCTCGTGACGGGCGCCCTGGTACTCGTCGCAATCATCGCCGCCCTCGGCTTCTGGTTCGCCGCCTTTGACCGCCCGGAGACAACCGCCGGGATCGACTCCGAAGCCACAGAGACCACGGTGATCAGAGTGGGCGCTTCGCCCACGCCGCACGCCGAGATCCTCGCCGAGGTCGTCGGCGTGTTGGCCGAGGAGGGCATCGAGCTCGAGATCGTCGAGTACACCGATTACGTGCTTCCGAACTCCGACCTTGAAAGCGGCGAGATCGACGCGAACTACTTCCAACACGTCCCCTACCTCGATGAGTTCAACGCCGAGAACGGCACGAGGATCGTCGCGGTGGCGAGCATCCACTTCGAGCCGCTTGGCCTGTACCCGGGCAAGGTCTCGTCGATCGACGATCTTGCCGATGGCGCGAAGATCGCCGTGCCGAACGACGCCACGAATGAAGCGCGTGCGCTGCTGCTTCTCGAGGCCGAGGGTCTGCTGAAGCTGAAGAAGGACGCCGGCCTGACCGCCACCATCAATGACATCGTCGAGAACCCGAAGAACATCGAGTTCATCGAAGTTGAAGCGGCTGCGACGCCGAGCACCCTCAAAGACGTCGACCTGGCCGTGATCAACGGCAACTACGCCCTCGCCGCCGACCTCGAGATCGGCGACGCGCTGGCAGGCGAGGCCACGGATTCGCTTGCAGCCGAGACCTACGCCAATATCGTCGCGGTGAAGGCCGGCAGCGAGGACGACCCTGCGGTCAAGGCACTCGTGGAGGCACTCAGCTCGGCGAGGGTCAGGCAGTTCATCGAGGAGCGCTTCGGCGGATCGGTCGTCGCGCTGATCTGAGTCTCGTCAATCGATGCGTCACAACGGGCCGGCACTGAGCCGGCCCGTTTCGTTGCCCCGTCAGTGGCCCTAGCGCACACCCACCAGCTTCCACGCCGTGTGCCATGACCAGCCGTTCACGGCATTCAGCCGGATGTTCACGAGCGCCATGTCCTCGAGTGCCCGCGCCATGATGAGCGGCCCGCAGTCGAGCGGCTCGTAGCCCAGGCCGCCGAGCAGCGCCGAGATCTGCTCGCGAGCGTACTCGTCATCGGTGGCAAACAAACCGTCAAGCCGCATGCCCTCCACCGTCGGCGTGGGCTGCAGCGCGGCGAAGACCGTGTTGAACGCCTTGACCACGCGTGCCTCGGGCAGGATGACCTGCAGCTCCTCGGCGGCAGAGGTCGTGGACAACCGGTGGTCGAGATCGGGCGCACCGGTGTTCGTCACGTCGATGACGATGCGCCCGGCCAGCTCATCCACCATCTCAGCGGCGACCTCCGCAAGCGCCGAGTACGGCACCGCAAGGATCACGATGTCGGCCTCGGCCACCGCCTCGGCGTTCGTCCGCGCGGCCGTCGCGCCCGTCTCCGCGGCCAGCCCCTGCGCCTTGATCGCGTGCGCCGCCGAGACGCACACCGAGTGTCCCGCGGTGACGCATGCGCGCGCGAGCGCCGAGCCCACGTTACCCGCGCCGATGATCCCGATGTTCATGGCTCACCTCCGGTTGGCTGGAGGTGATATACCCGAAGCCGAGGGTGGCCCTACTTCGCGGCGAGCGACATCAGCAGGCCGCTGGCAGCAAGCCTCCATTCGCGAGGCGAGTGGTTCTTGCGTCTGCGGCCACCTAGAATCCAACGCAGCAGCCTGCGGTATCCCCTTGACCTGACGCTGGGGTCAGCGGCCGCGCCGTCCTGTTGCGGATGATCCTCCACGACGTCGACGGGCCGGTCAGCGTGACGGACGCTGCCAGCAATGCGGGCCGAGCCCAGAAGTATGGCCCGTCCGAAGACGTTTCTCTGACAGCCCCGTTGGGCGAGTTGTTCCGAACGGAGCGGCAGCGCTACGAGGAATTGCTTCGCCGCCTGCGCGAAGCTGTAGCCTTGCCCGAAATCAGGAACGCGTGGTTGCGCGAATCCCTCGGCCCAGATCAGAGGACCCTTGAACTGGATGTTGTGACCGATGTGAAAGCCTTCGGCTGGATCGACCCGGAACTGCGCACCCGGCTGGCCCAAACAGAGAGGCGCTTCGACATCATCGTCGAGCTCAACGCGTTCACTCAGGCCGATGGCCCGGAGATGCCACAGGATGCGCTGCTGCTCTGGGGGGCCTGGAAGGACGCCGGACATGGCGCAGCAATCAGGCGCGCACAGCCACACTGAGTCGGGAGAGCGTTCTTGGAGGATGGCACAGGTCATCGCCGGAGACCATCCGAAGCTCACGATTGCGGCGCCCGCGTCCGCGCAGGGCAACAGCTCAGTTCCACCAGCCCATCCTGCACTGGAAGGTTGACGGGGTGCACTCTTGCACTCGGATCAGGTAGGCTGTGAACGTACGTTCGATTCCTCGAGAAAGCATCGTTTCATGGCCCCTGTTCCTCAATTCAGAGTCGCCGAACTCTTTGCAGGCGTGGGCGGCTTTCGTCTCGCCCTTGAAAGGTCCGGGTGGGGGGTCGTCTGGAGCAATCAGTGGGAGCCCTCCACTAAGGCCCAGCACGCTTCCGACTGCTACGTCGCACGCTTCGGTCCTGAGGGTCACGTCTGCGACGATATCGCCAAAGTCGTTATCGAGAACGCTGACGCTTCGATTCCTGACTTCGAACTCCTCGTAGGAGGGTTTCCCTGCCAGGACTACTCAGTGGCCAAGCCATTGCCTCAGGCAACCGGCATCCAGGGCAAGAAGGGCGTGCTCTGGTGGTCGATATATCGCATGCTCGACTTGAAGCGCCCTCCATTCGTGCTGCTCGAGAACGTCGACCGTCTGCTCAAGTCGCCAGCGATTCAGCGGGGAAGGGATTTCGCAATCATCCTCTCCTGTCTCGCGCAGCTCGGATACGTCGCCGAGTGGCGGGTAGTGAACGCGGCAGAATACGGTTTCCCCCAGAGGCGACGCCGAGTTTTTCTGTACGCGCATCGGTTGGATCACTGCGGCTACCAATGGCATCCGATCAGACGCCTGTATTCGGAAGGCGTGATGGCGAAAGCGCTTCCGATCAAGTCCCCAGGGAGTCCCCGGCTGAACGAACTGCTCGCCCCAGAACCCACTATCGAACTCGACGCGAATCCCTATGCCGTAAGCCAGACGTTCGGCATCGGCCAGAAAATATCGCCCTTTGAGAACGCCGGAGTGATGATCGAGGGCCGAGTGTGGACGGAGAAGGTGGTTGCCGCTCACCGCGGCAAGCTCCGGGCGCTTGGTGACGTTGTCGCGAAGACGGAGCGCATTCCAGAAAGCTTCTTCATCGACCCAGCGCGAATCGAGGCATGGGGGTACCTGAAAGGCCCGAAGCGGGAGCCTCGAACCGACAAGGTGACGGGGCACGAGTATTTCTACTCAGAAGGAAAGATGGCTTGTCCCGACCCGCTTGACCGACCGGCTCGTACAATCCTCACCGGGGAGGGCGGGATGTCTCCCTCTCGCTTCAAGCACATCATCGAAGACCCGGCGTCGGGCCGCTTGCGTCGCCTTACGCCAGAGGAGCTCGAGGAGCTGAACGGGTTCCCGCGTGGTTGGACGAATACTGGCATGAGCGACACCCGGCGTGCCTTCATGATGGGGAACGCGCTTGTGGTGGGAATCGTCGAACACATCGGGCGGGCAATAATGGATGAAGCAGCGACATGCCTAGAGAGCAGGGCAGAACAAGATGCCAGGCGCACTGGGACCCATACCTGAACCTTCATCTCCGGCAGTAACGAGGTCGATGAAGGGCAACCGCGGCCAAAACACCAAGCCGGAGATCCAGTTACGCCGCCTGCTGCGAGACGCAGGATACTCCGGCTACCGGCTTCACTGGAAAAAGGCCCCCGGGAGACCCGACATCGCGTATCCGGGCCGGAGGATCGCCATCTTCGTCAACGGCTGCTTCTGGCACCGCTGTCCGCACTGCCAGCCGTCATCCCCCAAGTCGCACACCGGCTATTGGCAGAGGAAGTTCGATCTCAACCGAGAGCGAGATGCGCGTAAGGCGGAACAGCTCGAGGCCGCCGGCTGGAGGGTCGCAACAATCTGGGAATGCGAGCTTCGAGACGATCCGTCCGGGGTCGTTGAACGTCTATCGAGGTTCCTCGTCGATTCCTAGCTGTCTTCGATGGTGGCTAGTTGCTGCGCCATGTATCGCTGATTCAGCCAGAACGACTTACGCACAACACGACCGCCGCCCGGCGTGGGCAACATGTCCCGCGAGTTCCGGCCATGAGGTCGAACGTGACAGACCTTGTTCTCAGAGGCTTTCGGCAGATACTCAGCCCTGTCCTCTTTGATCATCTGCACCGTCTGTTCGAAGCATCGCTGACCGTGACTCTCCACATCCTCGATCGGTGGAGTCCAGAACTGGGTCCTGGACAGCCTCGCCTGGCCCTGCCCGTCAAGCTGATAGATGACGAAGAAGAAGCGGCGCGTGAGATCCTCTCGGAGGTCTGACTCCTCCCACGTCTGGGTGACGATGTCGAGGTAGCTGAAGGCCTTGAACGATATCGCTTCCTTCGGCACTCCGTTCAGCTTCAGCCGGATGGTCCTAACGATGATGTCTGCCTTCTCGAACTCGGCAATCTTCTTGTCTTCCCGAACGCCGAGGATCCGCTTAGTGATCAGGGCGTAGAAACTCTTCGCGTTTCGGGCAGCATCCACTCCAAGCCGTTCGGCTATCTCCTCGGGCGTCGTCCCGATGAACGGCTTGAATCGCTCGTGAACGACCTCCTCGAACGTGCGACCGGTCTTGAGCTCTTCTGGTGCGACCGCAGTCTCAAGGCTCAGGCTCCGGTCGATGACCGAGTTCATGTAGCTAGCCTTCAGGGCGAAGGCGCGCGGCTTTGCGAGCTCATCCGAGAAGGGCTGGCACCTGCGGTCTGCCCCCGATGAAGACTTCGTACACGCTGCCAGATAGAGCGTGTCACCCTCGGAGATCTCGTGGGCCCTGCCTGCCCGCACCTTGCCGACGATCTTCTCCCAATCGTCCCTGATGATTTCCAGGTCCTCCTCGGGGAATGACCAGAGTCGAGCTATTTTAAAGACATAGTCAAGGGAAGCTCGCCCCTCTTCCCACAGATAGAACATCAGCAGTAGCAGTTCGTTCTTCGACCGGAATGAACTGTTCTCCCAGTTCTCGCCGTACACGACGTCGTAGTCGATCATCTGCAGGACCAGACGCTCCTTGGCACGAAGCCTCTTGCCCACACGCTTGATAGGAGTGGTCTTCAGTTCAACTCCCGCTTCGACGAAGTCGGGGGCAGAAACGTTGCCTGGGTTGATCTTGAAGTAGCTCCGTTCGACGATGTCGCCTAGATTGCCCTTGCCGCTACCGGCTTGATAAACGGTCCGGTCTTCCTCGGCGAGCATGTCCCTCAGGCAGTGCCCCACGAGTCGCTTAGCGTACGCCTCGATCGAGGCGGGAGCTGTCGGATCGTATGCATATGTCCGCGACATGGAACCTCCGGCACGCAGACTCCCTCGTGCAAAGCATGGCATCCAGTCGCTGCACCCGCAAACTTAACGTGCGGATCCGCTCCTCGCTCCCCGTCGCTCTGCCTCTCGCGCTACCCGATCTCGGCTGTGCTCCCCCGCATGCAGTACTTCCACTGCGCGAGATCGTTCTCGCGGTAGACCTGGCACGTCTTGGGGCACTGGCAGTCCAGATCGAAGTCGAGGTCGTCGCACGTCGCCAACCCGGCCGCGCAGTACAGCCGCGGCACGTCACCTGGCATCGGCGCTCCCATCGCTCCCGGACCCATCATGGTTTGGACCGACCGGTCCTTTTCTTTGGCTCATGCGCTGTCCGTCTGGACCGGACACGCCATGCACCGGCACTTGTCGAGGTTGCCGAGACTGAACTCCACCCGCTTGGTCATCGTGCTGCTGCCTTCCACGCCGCTCCCTCCTTCGGCATCCCGAATTGCTCGGATGCCGGTATGTACCCGGGAACGCGCCGCTGGCCGCGGTCGCCGTGCGACACCTCGTCCAGTTGGGCCACCGCGCTCGGGTACCATGAGCGCATGACGCGCTCCGCCGACATGCGCCGGCTCCTCCCGCCGAAAGCCGCGGTCCTCGGCCCCATGGCCGGTGTGACCGAGGCACCCTTCCGCGGCATCTGCAAGCGCATGGGTGCGGCGCTCACGTACACCGAGATGATCAGCGCGAAGGGCCTGCACTACAACCCGGATGCCGCGGTGTCCCGCGCGCTGCTCACGTTCGACTCGGGCGAGGTGCCGTGCGTGGTGCAGATCTTCGGCTCCGATCCGGCGATCATGGCCGACCGCGCCGCATGGATCGTCTCCGAGTACAACACCGACGTGGCGGCCATCGACATCAACATGGGCTGCCCCGTGACCAAGGTGGTCAGCAACGGCGAGGGCTCGGCGCTCATGCGCACGCCCGAGCTCGCCGGCGAGATCGTGGCGCGCATCGCCGAGGCGGTGACGGTACCCGTGACGGTGAAGTTCCGCAAGGGGTGGGACGAAGCGAACGCGAATGCCGCCGAGTTCGCGCGGCGCATGGAGCAGGCCGGTGCCTCGGCGCTGTGCGTGCACGGCCGCACTCGGCAGCAGTTCTACCGCGGCACGGCGGACTGGGAGACCATCGCTTCCGTGAAGTCCGCGGTGGGCGTACCCGTCATCGGCAGCGGCGACGTCTTCTCGGCCGACGACGCACGCGCCATGCTCGAGCGCACGGGGGTCGACGGAGTGATGGTCGCCCGGGGAGCGCAGGGCAACCCGTGGGTCTTCCGGGAGATCCGCGCGCTGCTCGACCGCGGAGAGGTGCTGCCGCCACCTTCGGCGATCGAACGGATCGAGATGGCGCGAGAGCACGCCCGGGCGCTCGTGGCCTTCGGCGGCGAGCGCGCCGTCACCCGGATGCGAAAGCACGTGGGCTGGTACATCGTGGGAATGCCGGGCGCGAGCCACGTGCGCGAGCGCGTGAACCACATCACGAGCTCCACGGAGCTCGATGTGCTGCTTGCGGAGTACGCTGAGTACATCGTCGGCCCCGCCGGATAGCGCAGCCGCTCAGGCGATTTCGCTACGCTTCATGCGGTGACGTCGTCCCTGCAAATCACACTCAAGCGGACCGGGTGAGACCGAGGCGCTGTGCCTCTGCCGCAACAACCTGCTCCACTTTCGCAACCGTGAGGTGACGTGTCTCCATGACCAGGCTCTTCGCGTCGTACTCGCTCCAATCGCGCGTGAGGATGGTCAGCCCGAGTTCGCCGGCCTTCTCAAAGAAGACAGTCCCCGGATAAGGCGTCGTGTACGACATCAGCAATTCGGCACCCTCGTCCTTGAGCGTCTTCATGAAGGCGAACGTCTCGAGGAGCGTGTCCTCGGTGTCCTGGGGGAAGGGCACCATAAAGGAGCACGTGGTTCTGATGCCCGCCGCCACCGCCCATCTGACCGCCTGCAGCGCCTCCTCTTTCGCGATGCCTTTAACCGAGTCGAGTACCTCCTGCGAGCCCGACTCTACCCCGAACTGGATGCCGGTGCAGCCGTGCGCCGCCATCGCTCGCAACAATTCCTCGTCCACGCAGTCGACTCGCGTCCCGCAGCCCCACGTGATAGCTCCCTGCACCCGCTCGAGCTCGGCAAGCAGCTTGAGCACCCAATCCCGCCGAAGTGTAAAGATATCGTCCACGAAGAACACGAACGAGGCGCCATACTCGTTGACGAGAACCTCTATCTCGTTCGCTACGGCCTTGGGGTCTCGAGGCCGATGCCTCCCGCCCCACATGTATGACGCGGAACAGAACGGACACCTGTACGGGCACCCACCGCGCGCTGTTAGAACGTTGAAGGCGTCCTGATAGAACTCGAGCGAAAGCAGGTCGCGGGCGGGTGGTCCGACAGCGTCGGCTTCGAGCAGCGGCCGCTTGCCGTTCACCACCGGCGTGTCGCCCTGCTTCCAAACGAGCCCCCGCACACCAGCGAGGTCTTCGCCCACTTCGAGCGCCGCGACCAACTCGGCCAGCGTCTCCTCGCCTTCACCCACTGCTACGAAGTCCACTTGCTGTTGGATGACGGTATCGAGCGGCACGATCGACGGATGCGGACCTCCGAGCACGACGTGGATGCTTGGATCGAACTCCTTCGCGTGTGCAGCGATGCTCAGCGCGTTCGGGTACGTCTCGGTATACGCGGAGATGCCGAGGATCTCCGGCTTGGTGCGCGCTAGGGCGAGAGCAAAGCGCTTTGGGTTGTAGCCGCTGATGTTCAGGTCCATGAGATGGACGTCGTGTCCGCGCTCACGCAGATGGCCCGCTAGGTAGGCCAGCCCCAGCGGCGGAGAGAGCCTCGCATGCGGGCTGACGCGCGAGACCGGCGAGTTCACCAACAAAATGCGCATGTGTGCTCCGTAAGCGTGGTGTGGGACACCGCCCTGATAGACGGTGCCCCACCTGCTCGTACCCAGATCGTTACTCGCTCGGCTCTGCCTCGGCCTGCGCAGCCGCCGCTGCGTCGCGTACCGCCCTGTACTGGTTCATGCGCTCGGTGAACAGCTCCAGCAGCGCCATAGATTGTTCCCGGTACACCCCTAGACCGAGTACGTCGCGGTCCACGGCATCTGCCAGCTCCACGTCTCCTATCACGTCGCGCAGCCAGTCCACGAGTTGCTGTACGTCCACCCAGTTGATGCCGCCCTTGTAGCCTGCTTGCAGCAGCGGGGCGTCCCACTTGGTGCCAAAGAGGAACTGGACCGCCTCGGGAAGGCTGTACATGTCCCGCGTCTTGTTGCCTGTGGTCGGCGTCATCATGTAGCCGATGAGGCGATCGCCCCACTCAACTTCGCGAAGTGCCTGCTCCACAAATTCAGCTGTCGGGATGGTGAAGGTCATCGTGCTCTCTTCGGTCATGATCATTAGCTCCCAAGCTTGTCGGCTTTCGCCAGCTCGTCGGCGACATGGCTCAAGCCGAGCGACTCGAGCGTGGCCCTCGTTGGCCATCCAGTGTCGACGCCCCAGCCGTGAAGTTTGTAGAAGCGGTCCTTGACGCTCTCGAACTTCTCGCGATCCAGCGTGCGGCCCACGCAGGTGTCAAAGATCCACTCGCCGTTCGCCTTTACGAGCAACGGATAGGGTGCCACGGTGGGCACGTCGTAGACGTAGTCGGTAAAGACCTCCATCTCCCTGTTACGCCCCTGCAGGACCCAGATCGCGCGGTCGAGGTTCCAGATTCGGCGGCCGATCTCTAAGCCCTTGTCCATCGAGATATCCAGACCGGTGACCGCCTTGAACAGCGCGGGCTCGTACGTGGGCGTCCCGCCAACGTTGTCCTCGGTGTTGTAAGTGATCAGTATCGGCCAGGCCCAGTCGCAAAACGAGATCGACTGCTTCCAGTACCGCGTGTAGTAGCGATGCCAGGTGACCGCGTCGAGACGGGCGTCGCTGTAAATGCCCTCCTGGCTGTAGTCGAAGGCGTCCGGAGACGTCCCGGTGGCCTTGCCCATGAGCTCGGCCACGCGGGCAGCACTGATGAGCGGCGCCTGTCCTACTGCTCCCGTCACGAGTGGCATCCAGTGCACGTGCCAGTTGAAGTCATGCTCGTTGATGTCGCGGTCGCCAAAGAGCGAGCCGTAGCTCCAATCAACCTCAAGGCGTGGGTCGTAGTGTTCGCTGAAGCCCCACTGCGGACGCGTGAGCGACCCGTTGGCGGTGTCGATATCCCACCGACCCCACTTGACGGCGGCTCGGGTCAGACCGTCTTTGAGGTCTTCGCCGATGTCGGTGCCGTACGCGACAGCCTTGGTAAAGGCCTCCATGAACTCGTACGTCCCGTACTTGTCCCACGGCAGCTCTGAGTGGATCTGCTTGCCGGGGCCGAGGATGCCCTGCTTGTACAGGCCGAAGAGGTACTCGTGCTGGAACACGTCGTAGACGTTGATGCCCATCTGGTCGAGAAGGGTTACGGCCCTCTTGATGTCATCCTGGGTGGGGCCGGCCATGAAGTACAGCGACTCCACACACTGGTTGCCGTTGGCGAGACCGTCGGTGTGGTTCATTCGGCAGTTGCGATAGCAGCCCATGCAGCCCTGCGGTCGTGCCGGCTTCTCGGGCGCCCACAGCAGCGTGCCGTACCCCGGCTGCTGCGTAAGGATGCCGTAGAGGTTCACGCCGGGGACGGGAGTCTCGAGGGCCGGATCATCGACGTTGTAGCCAAACTTGGACTGGACCTCGTCACGCAGCTGCAGCAAAGCGGCAGGATCGGCCACGGGCACGCTGCCTGTGCCGATGACGCTGATGGCCTTGAGGTTCTTTACGCCGAGGATGCCGCCGAAGCCGCCCTGGCCCCCGCCGTTGCCGGAGTCGTGTATAAGACAGCCGTTGCGGTTGCCGTTCTCGCCCGCAGGGCCAATGCACACCACGGCGGGCTTCTGGGTGGTACGGCCGCCGTCACGCGCGCCGCTCAGGCTCCACCATTCGCGCACGTCGGACTGACCCGTGACCATGCTCCAGATCTCTTCCTGCGTCTCGTGGGTGTTGAGACCCCATAGTCCGCTGGCGTCCTCGATGGTGACCTTGTCGTTGACGATGTTGATCCACACGGGGGATTCCGAGGCGCCTTGAACCACAACCCCGTCCCAGCCCGCGTACTTGATCATGCCGGAGAAGCGCCCGCCGAAGTTGCTGCGGGTGAACCACCCCACCGGGTACGCTTGGATGCCGATGCCGGTGACCTCCGTGCGGCCCGAGGCTGACGGGGCGAGCGTGCCTGAGAGCGGCGAACTCATGAAAGAGACGAGGTTGTCCGGATCGTACCCGTCGATCGTCTTGTCCTTGACCCGATCCCAGAAGATCGCTGAGCCGATGCCGTGGCCACCGCCCCACTCCTCGTAGTCCGCGGTAGGGATGTCCTCGATGCTCTTATCGGTAAGATTCACGTACAGAATCTTACCGACGTATCCTCCGTTTGCCATGTGGCTAAACCTCCTAGTGGATGCAGTGAGTTGAACTGATTAGGTTGTGGGGAACATCAGGTTGCCCCAGTGCGAATTGCGCAGGTTCACGACGTAACCTGCGTCTGACTGCGCAGGAACCGTGGGGGTGAAGGAGATGGCCTTCATCGGGCATAGCTCGATGCAGGCCTGCGAGCCGTTTGGCCCGCCGTCCTTGTTCCAGTGCGGCGCGTTCGCACACAGGTCGCACTTTTGCGCGTGCCTGTCCTCGAAGTTCCACTGCACGCGTGATGGGGTGAACGGACAGGCGTTCACGCATCGCTCGCAGCCGATGCACTTGCCCTCATCGACCATGCGGACGTTCCCGAACTCAGACTCGGCATGCATCGCACCCGTCGGGCACGCATCTATACAGGCGGGGTACGGACACTGGCGGCACTGAATCTGCGCCATGTCATTCGGAAACTTGCCGAACGGGTTCTGGGTGATCTGGATTCGCGACAGGTTGATGTTCGAGCGGCCCGTGTGGGCAAGCGAGCAGGCCAGCATGCAAGACTCGCATCCGCCGCACTTCTTGGTGTCCACGAGGAGGTATCCCTCCGAAGCGGGAATCGCGTAGACCTCATCGGGCAGCATGAAGCCTTTGACGATGAGCCCGCCGAAGACCGCTCCTGCGCCCAGCCCACCGATTCCGGTGATGAATTCGCGACGGGAGTACTCCTTACCCTCCGCCGTCTTGGTGTCGTCCGCCATCTGAAGTCCTTTCAGTCACCTGGGGGCACGTGCCCTACTCGGGCGAGCCGCCCCTCTCGGAAAGACGCTTGAACCAGCCCGCGTGCTCCTTCTCGGCCTGCTCCCGCGTCATATAGCCGGTGAACATGGAGCGCAGGATCGGCCAGCTGCTGGGCAGGACCGCTGCGAAGAGTACGTGGGCGAGGAAGAAGGCCAGCATCGCCAAGGTCGAGACGCCGTGTACGAACGTCGCCGCGCCGACAAGACCGCCAGGCAGATCGATC
>JAJZRZ010000227.1 GCA_021850085.1 Actinomycetes bacterium
GCTTGTCCTCTTCGGAAAGCTCGTCCATGCCGAGGATGGCTATGATGTCCTGCAGGTCCTTGTAGCGCTGCAGCACCTGCTGCACGCCACGCGCCACGCGGTAGTGTTCCTCGCCGACGACGTCCGGGGTGAGCGCGCGCGAAGTGGATGCCAGCGGATCGACGGCCGGATAGATGCCGAGCTCGGCGATGGAGCGCGAAAGGACCGTGGTGGCATCCAGGTGTGTGAAGGCCGTGGCGGGCGCCGGGTCGGTGAGGTCGTCAGCGGGGACGTAGATCGCCTGCACCGAGGTGATCGAGCCGGTCTTGGTGGAAGTGATGCGCTCCTGGAGCTCGCCCATCTCGGTGGCCAGCGTGGGCTGATACCCCACCGCCGACGGCATGCGGCCGAGAAGTGCCGAAACCTCGGAGCCCGCTTGGGTGAAGCGGAAGATGTTGTCGATGAACAGAAGCACGTCCTGACCCTGGTCGCGGAAGTACTCGGCCGATGTCAGGCCTGCCAACCCCACGCGCAGGCGCGCGCCGGGCGGCTCGTTCATCTGGCCGTACACGAGACACGTCTTCTTGATGACGCCCGACTCGGACATCTCGTGATAGAGGTCCGTGCCCTCACGGGTGCGCTCGCCCACGCCGGTGAACACCGATGTGCCGCCGTGCTGCTGGGCGAGGTTGTTGATGAGCTCCATGATGATGACGGTCTTGCCGACACCCGCGCCGCCGAACAGGCCGGTCTTGCCGCCTTTGATGTAGGGCTCGAGCAGATCGACGACCTTGATGCCCGTCTCGAAGATCTCCGTCTTCGGCTCGAGTTCTTCGTACTCGGGAGCCTCGCGGTGGATCGGGTAGTACGCCTCGACCTCGGGCATCGGCTGACCGTCCACAGGCTCGCCCATGACGTTCCAGATACGGCCGAGGGTCTGCGGACCCACGGGCATCTGGATCGGGGCGCCTGTGTCCACGGCTTCCATGCCGCGGGTGATGCCGTCGGTCGATGACATGGCCACGGCGCGCACGAGGTTGCCGGGCAGGTGCGCCTGCACCTCGGCCACCAGGTGGATCTGGCCGATCGGGGTCTCGCCGTCGACGGTGAGCGCGGTGTAGATCGCCGGAATCGCGTCGGGCGCGAACTCCACGTCGATGACCGGGCCGACGACGCGAACGATACGTCCGACGTTCATGGGCGATTTCTCCTTGTTCTGGTCCATCTCGCTTACGCCTCCTCGAGCGCCGCGGCGCCGCCGACGATCTCTGCGATCTCGGTGGTGATGGCCGCCTGGCGGGCGCGGTTGTAGCTGCGGGTCAGCGTGGTGATCATCTCGCTCGCGTTGTCCGTGGCCGACTTCATGGCGGTGCGGCGAGCGCCCTGCTCGGAGGCCGCCGACTCCATCAGCGCCCGGTACACGAGCGTCTCGACGTACGTGGGGAGCAGATGCTCGAGCACGATCTCCGGGGAAGGCTCGAAAAGGTACTCGGCCCGCACACGCGAGAACTCGTCCTCCTTAGACTCCATAACCCGGTGCTCAACTGGGAGCAGCTGGTATGTCTCAGGTCGTTGCTCGGCAACGCTCTTGAAGCGGTTGAAGAGGATGTAAGCCGCGTCGATCTCCCCGGTCACGTACCGCGGGATGATGTGGGCCGCGATGGCGCGCGCGTCTGCAAAGGTCGGCTTGTCCGAGATGTCCCGGTACGCCGCCAGCGGCTCGACGCCGCGGTACCGCAGGTACGCCGCAGCCTTCTTGCCGACAGCGATGACGTCGACGTACACGCCTTCGGATGACTCGGCACGCCTGAGGTCCTCGGCCATTCGCAGGATGTTGCTGTTGAACGCGCCGGCAAGACCCCGGTCGCTCGTGATGACCACGGCGACGATCCGCGTCCGCTCGGGATGCTCCTCGAGCAGCGGATGCGTGGCACCCTGCACGTATCGTGCGACGTTCTGCAGCACCTCAACCATCGAGAACGCGTACGGGCGCGCGGATTCAATGCGCTCCTGCGCCTTCCTGATCTTCGCGGTCGCGACCATCTCCATGGTGCGCGTGATCTGACGCGTGGACTGCACGCTCACGATCCGCTGCTTGATGTCGCGAAGGTTCGGCATGTCGCTTACGCCTGTCCCTCGGTGACGAACCCGGCCTTGAATTCCGTGATAGCGGCAGTCAACGCAGCGGCGTTCTCGTCGGAGAGCTTCTGCTCGGTCGCGATCGCGCGACCGATCTCGGGGTGCGCGTTGCCGATGTACTCGATCATTCCATCGCGGAAGCGCTGCACGTCGTCAACCGGCAGGTCGTCGATGAAGCCTTTTGTCCCGGCGAAGATCGCGATCACCTGCTGCTCGACCGGGTAGGGCGTGTACTGGCCCTGCTTCAACAGTTCGACAAGGCGTGCACCACGGTTGAGCGTGGTCTGCGTGGTCTTGTCGAGGTCGCTGCCGAACTGCGCGAACGCCGCAAGAGAGCGGTAGTTGGCGAGGTCCAGACGCAACGTACCAGCCACCTGCTTCATGGCCTTGATCTGCGCGTTGCCG
>JAJZRZ010000228.1 GCA_021850085.1 Actinomycetes bacterium
AATTATGACTTAGCAGCGTGAACGACATCCCGAACCTGACCTACAAAGACGCCTCAGGAGCCGTCGTCGCGAACGATCTCTCCTGGGTGCCTGACACCTTCGACCACGTCCGGCTCGACTACAGCTTCTCGATGCGTTCGGTCATACGTACGCGCGACATGCTGTCGTCGTTGCCGTTCAAAGGGTGGCTGAACTACCCGGTCTCGGCATCGCTCACGTGTCGCGGGTGCACGCGCAGCTGCGTCACGTGCGGTGGGTCGGCTTATGCCTTCCGTTCGCATTTCGGACGCGAGCGCGTGGCGTTTCGAGACCCCGAGCTGCTGGTCCGCGACATCGCCCACATCGCGCGTCACATCCCCGGCCCCGTGTTCGTGCTGAACGACTTCAGGCAGGCCGGCGACGAGTACGTCACGCAGTTCATCACGGGGTTGCGCAAGATAGACTTCCGCAACCCCATTGGCTTCGAGTTCTTCACTCCGCCCGATGAACACCTCTATGCGCTGCTCGCCGAGAACCTGAACGACTACTCGGTGGAGGTCTCGGCCGAAAGCCACGACGACGCCGTGCGTAGCGCGTTCGGCAAGCCTTACACGTGGGAGGCGCTCTCCGAGTCGGTCGAGCAGGCGTTCAGGCACAACTGCCAGCGGTTCGACTTGTACTTCATGACCGGTATCCCCACGCAGACAGCATCTTCGGTGCTCGGCACCGCCGCCGCCGTCGAGGGCTTGTACGAGCGGGTGGACAACAACCCCAGGCTCCTGCCGTTCATCGGCCCCATGGCCCCGTTCCTGGATCCTGGGTCGATGGTGTTCGAGAATCCCGAGGCCTACGGGTACACGCTTCGCGCGCGGACGCTGGAGGAGCACAGGCAACTGCTGCGCCAGCCGTCCTGGAAGCACATCTTGAACTACGTGCCTGACAAGATGACCCTGGACGAGATGGTCGATTCCACCTACGAGGCCGCGATCGGTCTCAACAGACTCAAGGCCCGGGTGGGCGCGATCGATAAGAAGGCGGCGGTCGCCACCGAGCGCCGGGTGCTCGAGGCGCAGATAGCGATGTCGCGCATCGACGACATCATGCGGCGCGAGGAATCCGTCCGCGGTGAGCTCCTGGGCGAGTACAAGCGCGAGATCGATGTGCTCAATGAGAGCACGGTGTGCGAGAAATCCGAGCTGAACTGGCCGCGTCAGGTCAACGCCGGGCATGTGTTCAACAACGTGAGGCTCTGGTTCAAGGTGCACGCGGAGATGCTGTTCCCTCGGCTGCGCAGGGTGGACGCGCGATTCATAAAGGGCGAAGCCTAAGATGGCCCCGCGAGCGAGAGTGACGGAGAACGGCCGCCCCACGACCGAGAAGGTGCAGGGCATCTTCAGGGACCTCGCGCCGGATTACGACCGCTTCAACATGCTGTCGAGCCTCGGCGTCGACCGTCTGTGGCGCAGGACCACCGTGCGCCTTGCCCGATTGAACCGCAACTCCCGTGTGCTCGATCTCGCCGCCGGGACCGGTGACCTGACGATGGCGATGGCCACCGCGGGCCGACCCGCATCCATAGTGGCCACGGACTTCGTACCGGAGATGCTTCGGGTCGCCGAGGAAAAAGCGGCCGCCTACGAGGGCGAGACGGCCATCGAGTTCGTCCAGGCCGACGCGCAGGACCTGCCGTTCGCCGACGAGAGTTTCGACGTGGTGACGGTGAGCTTCGGCGTGCGCAACCTGCCGGACCGCGCAGCGAACTTCCGGGAAGTGTACCGGGTCCTGAAGCCGGGCGGGCGGTATGTGGTCCTCGAGATGAGCAGGCCGCCGTTCGCGCCGTTCCGAGCGCTGTACCATTTCTACCTTCACGTCATGATCCCTGCCATCGGCGGCTGGGTCACGGGCAGCCGCAGCTCGTTCGAGTACCTGCGCGACTCCATCTTGGGCTTTCCGGGCCAAGTGGCTCTTGCCGGTGAGCTGCACAGAGCGGGGTTCGGCGAGGTCACGTGGCGAAACCTCACCGGCGGCATCGTCGCCGTACATGTCGCCGTCAAGCAGGGGCGTCCTGGAGCGCCCGGCGGTGAGCGTGTAGGATAGGAGCCCCACAGGGGAGGTCGGCAAGCATGCTTCTACTCGCGCGCTATGTTCTTCCGGTAAGCGGCCCCCATATCGAGGATGGGGCCGTACTCGTGCGTGGAGGCGAGATCGTGGCCGTGGGCCCGCGAAGCCAGCTCGTCACCGCTCACCCTGATGAGGAGATCTTCGACTACGGCTTGGCCGCGCTCATGCCGGGCTTCGTCGACTTGCACACGCACCTCGAATACTCCATCTTCCGCGGGGTCGTGGATGACCTGCCGTACTCGGCGTGGAAGATGGAGGTCCAGCGCCGCGAGGCGTTGCTCACCCGCCAGGACTGGGCGGACTCGGCCGTGCTCGGCGCGGTGGAGGCGATCCGTTCCGGCATCACCACCGTCGCGGACATCACCGACACGGGCGCGTCGGTGGACGCCGCGCATGTCGCCGGCTTGCGCGGGGTCGT
>JAJZRZ010000229.1 GCA_021850085.1 Actinomycetes bacterium
CGCCGAGACCCCTGACCCACCGAAGCTCCTCTACGGTATCGGCGACCCCGGCGCGCTCGTTCCTGGATTGGCAGTCGTTGGCGCGCGGAAGGCGACGCCCTACGGGATCCGCTGCACTCGCCTCTTCGCCGGGTGGGCTGCTGCCAGCGGCGTTACCGTGCTGTCCGGCGCAGCCATGGGTTGCGATCGCGAGGCGCATCTCGCGGCGCTCGAGGCGGAAGGACCAACGGTGGCGGTGCTCGGGTGCGGAGCTGACATAGACTATCCGCGGCGTTCGTCCGATGTGCTCAGCCGCATCCGCTCCCGCTATGCGGTGGTCTCGGAATGTCCGTTCGGCCAGCAGCCACAGCGCTTCGCGTTCGTTCGCCGCAACCGTATCATCGCCGGTCTGTCCTTCGCCGTCCTGGTGGTGGAGGCCGGTCTCCCAAGCGGTACGTTCAGCACAGCTGACGCGGCCCTCGATGCCGGGCGGGATGTGTTCGCGGTGCCGGGTTCGATCTTCTCAACGGAGTCACGCGGCTCGAACAGGTTGATCAGACAGGGTGCGCTGGCGATCTGCGATGTAAGCGAACTCGCGGGGGCGCTCGGCATTGATTGCTGTGCGATCGGACGGACCCAAGAGAGCAGCAGCACCGTCATGAGAGCCCTGGTCGCCGATCCCATGCGGCCGGACGATCTCGCGCGTGCACTGGGTATCGACATCGTGCATGCCGCTACGACTCTTGGCGCACTAGAAGCGAGAGGGGTGATCGCGCGCTATCCGGATGGGAGGTATGGGGTAGCCTGAACGTATGCGGTCTGTCCCGATGCCGTACAATCGGCGCTGTCCTCGTCGCTCAAGGAGTGGGTCTGGAGCCCGTCACTGTCATCGGAGCAGGTCTTGCCGGTAGCGAGGCAGCGTGGCAACTCGCATCCCGGGGCATTCCCGTACACCTGATCGAGATGCGTCCACACCGAATGTCGCCAGCGCACCAAACACACGAGTTCGCCGAACTCGTGTGTTCCAACTCGCTCAAGAGCGACGATGAGACCACCGCGCCCGGCGTCCTCAAACGCGAGCTCGCCTCACTGGGGTCGTTCGTGTTGGAGACCGCACGCCACTCCGCCGTACCCGCAGGTGCCGCTCTCGCTGTGGACCGCGCCCGCTTCTCTTCCTCGGTGACGCGGTCGCTGACCAGGCATCCTCTTATCGTGGCAGAACGGCTGGAGGCGTCATCGATCCCGCCTGGCGATGTGATCGTGGCGGCCGGTCCGCTGATGAGCGAGGCCCTCGAACCGGCGCTTTCAGCTTTGGTCGGCGAGGGAAGGCTCTCCTTCTACGACGCTGCGGCGCCCATCGTGGACGCGGAGACGATCGACCGCTCCCTCGTCTTTCCCGCATCACGCTGGGACAAGGGAGCAGGTGCCGATTACCTCAACTGCCCCCTCACACGTCAGGAGTATGACGAGCTGGTGCTCCATCTCATCGGTGCCGCGCGAGTCCAAGCGAAAGAGTTCGAACGTGGCGAACTGTTCCAAGCATGCCAGCCCGTTGAGGAGATCGCGCGTACTGGGCCGGATGCGTTGCGGTACGGCGCCCTGAAACCTGTCGGGCTGGTGGACCCGCGCACCGGCTCACGCCCTTGGGCGGTCGTGCAGCTGCGTGTCGAGAACCGGCAGATGACCGCGTACAACCTCGTCGGCTTCCAGACTAACCTTACCTTCTCGGAGCAAAGGCGCGTGTTCAGGCTCATACCCGGACTGGGACGGGCCGAGTTCGTGCGCTACGGCGTCATGCACCGGAACTCCTTCATCGACGCGCCCCGGTTGCTCACGCCCGGCTTCGCCCTGCGCTCCGATCCGCGCGTCCGCGTCGCCGGACAGCTCTCGGGTACGGAGGGATACCTCGAGGCCGCAGCCACCGGTATCCTCGCGGCGCTTGATGTCTGGTGCAGACGTATGGACGCTCCGACGTTCGTTCTTCCTCCGGAGACAGCCCTCGGCGCCCTCGTACGATACGCAACCGACCCGGGGACCTCGCCCTATCAGCCGATGCACGTGAACTTCGGCCTGGTGCCTGCTCTGGCCCAGCGCGTACGTGGCAAGCGGGAGCGCTATGCCTCGTACTCCGAGCGTGCGCGCCTCGCCCTTGCCGAGGCACTCGCCGAGAGGCCGGACCTCTTCGGCGCGAAACTTTCAGCTCCACGCGGTGAGTCATGACGGTCAGGCCCGATAACGAGCAACTCGTGGATGCCTACCTCCAGCACCTCCGCGTGGAGCGCAACCTGTCTCCCAACACCCTGGCCGCCTACGCGGGAGATCTTGCCTCCCTCGCGGCTTGGGCGGAGCGCGAGCGCCTGCACCTGCTCGACGCGGACCATCGCACGCTACGTCGGTTCCTAGCTGAGCTCGACCGCGCACGGTACGCGAAGCGCACGATCGCGCGTCGTCTCGCCGCTGTACGCTCCTTCTATCGTCATCTCGTGCAGCGTGGCCTATCCTCGGCGAACCCAGCTGTAGATCGGA
>JAJZRZ010000022.1:0-8969 GCA_021850085.1 Actinomycetes bacterium
GATCTGTGCTCGGCCTCGGCACTGTGGAATATCAGTCCGAGGGCACGGAAGACGTCACGCAGCAGCACGTCGATCTGAGCGCCCGGCTGGAGAACCTCAGGGCCCAGGAACAGCGCCTCCGCTCGTTCTTCGACGCCGCCGACACGGTACAGGACATGCTCGCGATCGAGGCCGAGCTGAACCGCATCCGTGGCGAGATCGAGAGCTTCGATGCGCAGGTGCTGTTCCTCGAGCGTCAGGCGGCTATGGCCACAGTCACCGTCGAGCTCACCGAGGACAGGCCTGTCGTGCGGCCTGACGGCGCCTCATGGGGCTTCGAGGAGGCTGTCACGTCGGGATTCAGGGGCGCGGCCGCTGTCGTGAACTTCGCGATCGCGTTCCTGATCGCTACGGCTCCGCTGTGGGTGCTCGGGCTCATCGTCTTCTTCGTGGTACGCGCCATGGTGCGCCGCCGCCGAGTGCACCGCGGTACGGGACCCGAGGCGTAGGTCAGGTCGGTCGAAGATGCTCAGGCCACGGATAACCATCCCGCTATGGGCGGCGGTCGCCATCCCGGCCGCCGCCTATGCCACGCGAGCCCTCTTCAGGGGAACGCTCCGGCCCGACCTGCCCCAAGACGCCATCGTCTTCGGCGTGCTCGCAGTCGTGTTGGCGCTCTACGCGACCATGGGCTCTGCCGCGAAAGGCCGCCACGGCGAGGCGTACCGCGAACTGGACCACCACGACCACGACGAACGCGACCCCGGGCAGCACGACCAGGTCTGAGGCCGCATCCAGACCGCTCGGGCCGGGTGCACCGGCTCCGCCGACCACGGTGAGCCAGCCGCCGAGCGCGACGCCGAACGCAGCCCCCGAAGCCCAGCTCGCCGACAGGAGCAGCGCCCTCGCCGGAGAAAACCGGCTGCCGTCGTGTGCCAGCAGCACCGTCCTACCCCTTCTCGTACGGCTCGCCTACGGCGGCCGGAGCGACGGCGCGGCCTATCACGCCGGCGAGAACGATCACCGTCAGCAGATAGGGCAGCATCAAGAACAGCTGCGGAGGGATGCTGACGACACCGCGCAGGATCTGTAGTTTGATCTGCAGTGCGTCAGCGAAGCCGAAGAGCAGGGACGCGAGATACGATCCGACCGGTGTCCACCTGCCGAAGATGTTCGCGGCCAAGGCGATGAAGCCCCGCCCGTTCGTCATGTTCTCCGTGAACGACCCGACCTGCTCGATCGTGAGGTTCGCACCCGCGAGGCCCGCAAGGGCGCCGCTCATGAGCACCGCGACCCAACGCCCGCGATAGACGCTCACTCCCACGGTGTCCACCGCGCGCGGATGCTCGCCTAGTGCACGAAGCCGCAATCCCCATTTGGTGCGATGGATGGCGACCTGGGCGACGATGGCGATGAGTATGGTCAGGTACACGATCGGCGTGTGCGAGAACACGATGGAGTCGAACCACCGCCACGCTTCAGCGATCGCGCCCCCCCCAGGCGACTCGAAGTTGAAGATGGGCCTGAGAACCTTGATAGGATCGGTGGTGCCCGGGTGCCCGTACCACAACTCCATCAGAAAACCCGTCAGGCCGAGGGCGAGCAGGTTGATCGCGGTACCGGAGATCACCTGGTTCGAGCGCAGGTTGATGGACGCGAACGCATGCACGGCGGAGATGCCGGCCCCTGATGCCACCGCGGCGATCACGCCGAGCCACGGGGAACCAGTCAACAGTACCATGGCGGTCCCGAAGAAGGCGCCAGTGAGCATGATGCCTTCGAGCGCGATGTTCACGACCCCGGCGCGCTCGCAGATGGTCCCACCGATGGCCGCAAGCGCCAGAGGCGTAGCCATGCGCAGTGCTGAGGCAAAGAGGTCAGGCGTGATGATATCACCCAGCATGGCTGACCGCCTCCTTCTGACGACGCCGTATCAACCACAGCACGATCTCCTCGGCGGCCACGAAGAAGATGACAAGTGCTTGGATGATGAGCACGATCTTCTGAGGGACGTCTGCTTGGAACTGCATGCGCCCCGCACCGGCGGCCAGCGCGCCGAACAGCAGCGCAGCGGGGATGACGCCGATCGGATGATTCTTCGCCAGCAGCGCCACCGCGATGCCGGTGAAGCCGAAGCCGGACGAGAACTGGTCGAACAGGCGGTGATGGACGCCCATCACCTCAGTGGACCCGGCCAGACCTGCAAGCCCCCCCGAGATGCACAGCGCCTTGACCGTGGTCGACTGCACAGAGATGCCCGCAGTCTGCGAAGCCCAGGGATTGAAGCCCACCGCCCTGTTCTCGTAGCCGAGCGTCGTGTGCTTAAGGACGAACCACACGAGCACAGCGGCAATCACTGCCACGACGATTCCCAAGTGACCACGTCCGAGTTTCAGGAACTCGAACGACGCCAGCGTGGCCTCGGAGAACAGCGCCTGTATCCGTGAGAGCTGCCCGGCACCCGGCAGCTCCGCTGTCTGGGGGATCTGGCCCGGCGCCTTGAGCGGACCGATCACGAGGTAGGAGACGAGGTACCTGCCGATGTAGGTGAACATCATGGTGGTGATGACCTCGTGGGCGCCGATCCGCGCCTTGAGTATCGCCGGGACGAACGCCCAAGCCGCGCCGGCGAGCATCGATGCCAACAACATGAGCGGGATGAGCAGGAACCAAGGAAGACCAGCGAGACTCAGACCAAGCCACGTGGCCGCAAGGCCACCCAAGAACAGCTGGCCCTCCGCGCCGATGTTGAACAGGCCCGCCCGGAAACCGTACGCGACCGCAAGCCCGGTGAGAATCAGCGGCGTCGCCTTCAGCAATGTATCGCCGATGGCCTTCGGGCTGCCGAACGACCCCTCCCACAATGCGATGAAGGCGGCCCGGGGGTCGTAGCCGGAAGCCCATATGATGAAGGAGCCCACGACGACGGCCAGAGCCGCCGATATCAGCGGGGCACCGATCTTCTGTGCCGCCACCATCCAGCTCCGCTGGACGAGCACGGACTGCTCGCGCTTCTCGTTCACGCGTTACCTCCGTGGGTAGGCGCCTGCAACTCTTGGGCGCTCAGCTTCTCTCCGCCGCCGCCGGTCATGTAGTAGCCGAGGGTCTCGGCGTCAGCCTCTCCGGACGCCAACTCTTTGACGATTCGGCCTTCGTACATGACAAGCACGCGGTCGGCCAGAGACAGCACTTCTTCCAGCTCGAGGCTGACAAGCAGCACAGCCTTGCCGCTCTCGCGTGCGGCGAGTATCTGCCGATGCACGAACTCGATGGCGCCCACGTCGAGGCCGCGCGTGGGCTGAGCAGCGACCAAGAGTTCCGGATCACGGCCGATCTCGCGCGCAACCACAAGCTTCTGCTGATTGCCCCCGGATAGGTTGCCGGCAAGGACGCCCGCCGAGGGTGTCCTGATGTCATAGTCCGCGATGCGCGTGGCCGCCATGGCGCCCACCTGACCCGGACGCATGAGGGGGCCTTTGGCATACGGCGGCACCCGGTGATCGCCGAGCACCAGGTTCTCGGCAAGATCGAACTGAAGGATCAGACCGCGCCTGTGCCGGTCCTCGGGGATATGCGAAAGGCCTGCCTCGATCGACGTGCGCGCGTCGGCCCGCGTGATATCGACGCCTTTGAGCAGAATCGTTCCTGCCAAAGGCCTGCGAAGACCCACTATCGACTCGACAAGCTCGGTCTGCCCGTTCCCGCTAACACCTGCCACGGCCACGATCTCGCCGCCGCACACCGAAAAGGTCACGCCTGCGACCGCTTCGAGACCGCGGTCGCTCCGCACACGAAGGTCTTCCACGTGAAGGACTGTATCGCCACACGTAGGCTTCGTGGTCTTCTCGATGCGCAACACGACATCGCGCCCGACCATCAGTCGCGCGAGCCCGACGTCATCGGTCTTTTCGGGAGAGGTCTCGCCCACCACACGGCCGGCTCGCATCACGATGATCCGATCCGCCACCGCCATGACCTCTTCGAGTTTGTGGGTGATGAACACGACCGACAGCCCCTCATCGACGAGCGATCGGATGACCGAGAAGAGCTCCCGGACCTCCTGCGGCGTCAGCACCGCGGTCGGCTCGTCGAGAATCAGCACGCGGGCACCCTGATAGAGCGCCTTGAGTATCTCGACGCGCTGCTGCATGCCAACCGGAAGGTCGATGATCCTCGCGTCCGGGTCAACCTTGAGGCCGTAGCGTAACGACAGCTCTTCGACCCGCCTGCGCGCCGTGGCGAAGTCGATCGCGCCGAATCTTCCGGGCTCCCGGCCCAGAACGATGTTCTCCGTTACCGTGAGTGGCTCCACGAGCATGAAGTGCTGGTGGACCATCCCGATCCCCAGGTCGATCGCTTGGCGAGGGGACTTGATCCTCGCCGGCCTGCCGTCCATGAGAACCTCGCCACCGTCAGGAGACAGCAATCCGTAGACGACGTTCATGACGGTCGACTTCCCCGCCCCGTTCTCGCCGAGCAGCGCGACGATCTCGCCCTTCTCCAGCACCAAAGAGACGCGGTCGTTGGCCAGGACCCCCGGGAAGGCCTTCGTCACTTCACGCAGCTCGAGCACGGGCATTTGCGTTCCTCTCGAACCGGGCAATCCCGCATGCGGGAGGGGCGACCCGCCGAAAGCAGGCCGCCCCTCGAGTTTAGCGCAAGCCGAGCATCTCCAAATCGCCTCGGAGCACCATCCTCTACAGCGCGTCGGGCACTGTCACTGCTCCGCTGATGATGTCCTCGCGCGCCTTGGCGACCGCATCTTTGATGCTCTGCGGGACCTTGGTGTCGAAGTCGTGGTACGGAGCGAGGTCCACACCGCCCTCGGCAAGACCAAAGACCTGATTCTCGCCGCCAGCGAAAGTGCCGTCGACGACCGACTTGATGGTCTCGAAGACCGCGATGTCCACTCGCTTCATCATTGACGTCAGCATGACGTCGCCGCTGCCCGGCACGGTCTCGAACTGGTCAGCATCGACGCCGATGAACAGGGCGCCGCGCTCCTGGCAGGCCTGGATGGTGCCGAGGCCCACCGCACCCGCGGCAGCGTAGATGACGTCGGCCTTCTGCTCGATGAGCGACAAACCGAGCTCCTTGCCCTTGGCCTGGTCAGTGAAGTTGCCTGCGTACAACGAGATGACCTTCACGTCGGGGTTCACGGACTTGGCGCCGGCGATGAAGCCCGCTTCGAACCTCTTGATCAGCGGCACGTCCATGCCGCCGACGAAGCCGATGACATTGTCAGGATTGAGCTTGGCGTCGAACGTCTCCTTGGTGGCCAGACCGGCGACCACGCCCGCAAGGTAGCTTCCTTCCTGCTCCTTGAAGTTCAGACCCACCACGTTGTCTATCGGGGGATCGAAGAACTCGTCCACTCCGCCGAACTGCGTGTCGGGATACTCCGGCGCCATCTTGATGACCGTGTCGGTCATCAAGAAGCCGACCGCGAAGATGGGGCTGAAGCCGGCGGTCGCCAGCTGGTCGATGTTGCTCTCGTAGTCCGTGATCTCTTTGGACTCGAGGACCTCGATCTCAACACCCAGTTCCTCCTGCGCCCTCTTCAGACCCTCGTACGAGAGGTCGTTGAAGGACTTGTCCCCCAAACCTCCCACATCGGTGACCATTGCAGCCTTGATCGTGACCTCCTCCTCGGCGGGCTGGTCCGCCCCGGGATCATCGGTCGGCTCCTCCTGCGCGCATGCAGGCACGAATGCGACGACCAGCATCAGTGCAAGCAGTACCGCAAGAACCTTGCTCTTCTTCCCTTTCACGCTGCGATCCGCCTCCCCTATACAGAAACTGGGTACTCCGCATTCATCTTACCCATCCATCACGCCCGATGCCACGCCCTGGGGAAGATTCTGGGGAAGAGCGACCCGCAGGAGCCGGTACACGCAAGAGAGGGTCTTGGGGCTCTCGGCTGGGAGATGGCGAACGCCGCGGATCAGCGCAAGCGCGCCCGAGGGTGCGTGGTGAGATACTCCTCGCGAACGTGCGCGCGATCTACATGCGTGTACACCTGGGTCGTGCTGATATCGGCATGACCGAGCATCTCTTGCAGCGCGCGCAGCTCCGCACCGCCTTGAAGCATGTGGGTCGCGAAGGAGTGCCGCAGGGTGTGCGGGTGCAGCTGAAGCCCGGCTCGCTCGCCGTACGTGCGCACGATGCCGAACACCGCCTGCCGGGTGAGCCTGCCGCCCCGCACGTTGAGGAACACCGCGGACGGATCCTGCCTCGTCGACGCCTTCTTGGCGCGAAGGAACGGCCGGCCGTGCGAGAGGTACTCCGCCAGCGCGGTCTGTGCAGCCCCAGCCACCGGCACGAGCCGTTCCTTGCCGCCCTTTCCCATCACGCGTACGAAGCCGCCCTCAAGGTCGAGGTCGAGCAGGTCGAGACCGGTGAGCTCGCTCACGCGAAGGCCGCAGCCGTAGAGCACCTCGAGCACAGCACGTTCCCTGTGGCCGACCGGGCTCTGCGGGAACGGCTGTGAGAGCAGGCGCTCCGCGTCGGCGATGGAAATCACCTGAGGCAGACGAGCGGGCACCTTGGGCAGGCGAAGATCCACGGTGGGGTGGGTTTGGGCAAGGCTCTCCCGCACGAGGAAAGAGTAAAAGCTCTTCACCGCGGCTATCTTGCGTTCGACAGTGCTCGGCGCCATGCTCTGGCGCTGGAGCTCGGACATGAAACTCGTGACGTCCTCGCGGCTCGCCTTCAAAGGATCCGTCGACCGCTCGCCAAGGAACTTGAGATACGCCCGCAGATCCCCGCCATAAGCGCTGATGGTATGGGGAGATGCCCCGCGTTCCACCGCAAGGTAACCGAGAAAATCATCGACAATGCGCGTGCTCATGAGGGGGATACTACCCCAATTTAGGAGTCAAAGGTAGAAATTTCTAGACGAACGGCAAGAAACACAAAGCGTGTGGACCGCACTTCTCGGTGAACGGCCCTAATCATCCTCTACCCACGTCCACCAACACATAACCGAGGTGTGAAACGAACGCTGCGAGCCAACGGACAAGACAGCATGATCGTCGTCACAGGCGTGGGCACGCCTTCCGTGCCGCGAGTCGCCCTGCGGCGGCGGCGGCGAGGAAGAACGCGGGGTCCTCTGCGCTTGATCGGCCCATGCTCCGAACCTCCACCCCTCGCATCGACGGAAGGGTCTGGGCCGCTATATCGCACCGCTCGTGACGCTCCCATATCTCCGTGACCTCAAGCGCAGCGTCGAGCGCCTCGCCAAGACGTCCTGGCAGTTCCGGTACAGCGACCAGCGCCCTGGCCAGCGCGACCACGTTCAGTGCGACGAGCGTCTGGTGGCTCACGGGCACGTGCCGGGGCCGCGTATCGGCGAAGGACACGCGAAGCGCGGCGACGGGCACGCCCTCGAGGGAGGACGCGGCATTGACCGCCTGGCCTTGTGCGATGCCGCTGTGCCCGAACGGCGTAGAGGTCCCAGGGATGCCGGGGCCTATGGCGACTATCGCTACGTCGGCCCGGGCGATGTGCCGCGCCGCGAGCAGACCCGAGTACAGATTGACCGCCTCGAGCTCCCCCCCGAACGCCTGACCGCACGTGAGGGTGGAGTCGATGAGGTCGACCTCCCGCACGCGGGGCACCAGCCGGGAGACCGCAAGCGGCAGGGACGCCTCGTCGGTCATGACGTAGGCCACGCGCAGCGACGGATCCTCTTCTTTGACGGCCGCGGCAACCACGGCGACCTGACTGTGCAGCCCGCAACACACGACGGGCATTCCAGAAAGGCTCCGTGCCGCGGCCATCACGTCGTGGTGGCCGCTCGCTTCCTCCTCCACGACCGTCACATCGCGCTGGAGCGGCGTGTAACGCAGCTTCATGATATGTCCGGGGCCGGGGTCGTCGAAGGAGACACCCTCCCCCGCACGGGCGACGACGAAGTGTTCCCCACCCGTGCCGAGCCTGAGGTCCACCGCGGTGGTGTTGCAGAGCACCCGGTCACCGATCAAGCACTCGCCGGTCAGGGCCGTTATGGCGACGGCGTCCGAGATCCCGCTCGCGCCGTCGAGGATGACGCTCACGCGTTGTGCGCCCGGATCGCCAGCTTCAACGCACCCTACGGTGCCCCAGACCAACCGCATGCCTACACCGCCGCGCGCCGGACGACTGCGACAAGGAGGTCGGCAAGAAGCTCAAGTTGGACGACCTCGATCTCTTCGGAGGTCGTATGGACCTTCGACATCCCCGTGGCGAGCACGAGCGTGGGGATCCCAAGCGCGGCGAACACGTTGCCGTCGCTGCCGCCGCCGGTCGCGAACGTGCGACCCTCCAAGCCGACATCGGCCATTGCGGCGCGTACGAGCGCCACCGCCGGTGCCTCATCTGCGACAGTGAAGCCCCGATACTCGAGGTTCCACGCCACGGTCACGGTACCTCCGAACTCCTCGGCCGAATCGCGCAAGGCGGCGTCCATCGCACTCCGGACGGCTTCGACCCGATCGGCCCTGAGCGACCGGCACTCCCCCCGCACCGTGCATGCGGGCGCAACGACGTTGGTCGCGCTCCCCCCTTCGATCACGCCGATGTTCGCGGTGGTCCCCTCGTCGAGACGGCCGAGATCCATCCGCTCGATGGCCCGTGCCGCCATGCGGATCGCCGAGACGCCCTTCTCAGGCTCAACGCCCGCGTGAGCGGCGGTCCCGTGAAACGTCGCGGTGAAGGTGTGGTGCGTGGGGGAAGCGACCACGATACCGCCGACCGCACCGTCCGCATCCAGGACGAGGCACAGGTCGGCCGCGGCATCCTCGGCTGCCAGAGCTTTGGCACCGAGGAGACCCTGCTCCTCTGAGACCGTCAGCAGCACGATCACATCGGGGTGCGGCATTTCGGCGGCTGAAAGCCTCCGGATCGCCTCGATGACCGCGGCGACGCCGGCCTTGTCGTCGCCGCCCAGCACGTTCTCCCCTGCCGATCGGACGACACCCGCGTCCACAACCGGCACGACTCCACCGCAC
>JAJZRZ010000022.1:8979-13779 GCA_021850085.1 Actinomycetes bacterium
GGCTGCACGCAATCCATATGTGCCGAGAAGGCGATGGCGATTCCGGGTGCCGTGCCGGGCAGACGTGCGATCAGGTTCCCGGTGTCCGCACCGGTAAGCGCCTGCGTCTGATCAAGGCGGACATCGCACCCGGCCGAGCGAAGCGCTGCTTCGGCGTACTCTGCAACTCCTCGCTCACGACCCATCGGGCTTGAGATACGCACGAGATCGATGAACGTGTCGAGGACTCGGCTCACGACGCCGCCTGCGACCGTCGAGCCTGCCGGTAGGCGACCGCCGCGCCGATGAAGTCGCGGAACAGCGGCGCCGGGCGCGTCGGACGGCTCTTGAACTCGGGGTGGCCCTGGTTGCCGACGAACCACGGGTGATCCGGCAACTCCACCATTTCGACGAGCTTCTCGTCGGGCGAGATGCCCGAGATGACGAGCCCGGCATCAACCAACTGCTGGCGGTAGGCGTTGTTGACCTCGTAGCGGTGCCTGTGACGCTCGTAGATGACCTCCTCACCGTATGCGGCGTGACCCTTGGTACCCAGTACCACCTTGCACGGGTACGAACCGAGACGCATCGTCCCACCCACATCGTGCACCTCGTGCTGTTCGCGCATCAGATCGATGACCGGATGCGGAGACACCGGATCGAACTCCGCGGAGTTCGCGTCCTCGAGGCGCGCCACGTTACGAGCGAACTCGACGACGGCCACCTGCATGCCGAGGCAGATCCCGAGATAAGGCACCTTGCGCTCACGCGCGTGGCATGCGGCGCGCACTTTGCCCTCGATTCCACGCACCCCGAAGCCGCCTGGAACCAGGATCCCGTCGAAGTCCTCCAAACGCGTCTCGACCTCCTCGGGACTCAGGCTCTCCGCGTCCAGCCAGTGTACGTTCACCTTGTGGTCGTGATGGATCCCGGCATGGTCGAGCGCCTCGGTCACCGACAGGTAGGCGTCGGGCAGGGCGACGTACTTGCCGACAAGGGCTATGTTGACCATCCGGGCGAGCGAGCGACGGTGTGCCACGAAATTGCGCCAGTCGCTCATCTCGAGCGGACCGCACTCCAGACGGAGCCGCTCGATGACCATCGCATCGAGGCCCTGTTCGTGCAGCGTGATCGGCACCTCATATATCGAGGGCGCGTCCTCGGCAGAGACCACTGCTTTGGGCTCCACGTCGCAAAACAGCGCGATTTTGCGGCGTATGCCCGCGTCGATCGGACGGTCGGAGCGGCAGACGATGAAGTCGGGCTGGATGCCGATCCCGCGGAGCTCCTTGACCGAGTGCTGCGTCGGTTTGGTCTTGAGTTCCTCCGAACCTGAGATGAACGGCACCAGGCTCACGTGGATATAGCACACGTTGTCCCGGCCCACGTCCTTGCGCAGCTGACGGACCGCCTCGAGGAACGGCAGCGACTCGATATCGCCCACCGTGCCGCCCACCTCGGTGATGACGACGTCGGGTTGCGTCTGCTCGGCGAGCCGGACGATCCGGTCCTTTATCCCGTTCGTCACGTGCGGGATGACCTGGACCGTGCCGCCGAGGAAGTCGCCGCGGCGCTCCTTGCTGATCACCGACTGGTAGATGGAGCCGGCGGTCACGCTGCAGTCGCGCGTGAGCGACTCGTCGATGAAGCGCTCGTAGTGGCCGAGATCAAGATCGGTCTCACCACCGTCGTCGGTAACGAACACTTCGCCGTGCTGGAAGGGGCTCATCGTACCGGGGTCCACGTTCAGGTAGGGGTCGAGCTTCTGGATGGTGACCCTCAGACCACGGGACTTGAGGAGCCGCCCGAGGGAAGCTGCAGTGATGCCCTTGCCGAGCCCCGAGACGACGCCTCCCGTTACGAAGATGTGCTTTGCCATACGCTGCTGCCCCTGTCCTATCGATCTCGCGCCATCACCATGAATCCTACCGCACCGCCGTCAACGCCTCGACGGACCCACATCCTCGACCCCCTCTGCCCGGGCGGCTCGCTCCTGCGGAAGCCTGCCTAAAGTGTCCAGGAACCTCAGCGGCGCGGAGGCGTCGATGAGGCGGCTGAACGATACTCGTTCCGACAGCGCATTGAGAACACCCAGCAAGACAGCGACTCCCACGAGCCACGGCAGCGGAAGCGATCCTGCCAAGAGGTAGCCCACTACCGCACCCATCGCGTTGCTTCCGGCATCGCCGAGCATTCCGCGCTCCCCCAAGTCGTACCGCCACACCGCGAGGACGGGTCCGAGAAGGACCACGATGAGGCATGCGAGCGTGACCGCCGTATCGGTCGCAGTCCACTCGAACGGGAATCCGGGACGGAACGAACGGTACTGTCCGAGCGTCGCGAGTGTGAAGATCGCGGCCGCGGGCACGGCGAGCGCACAGTACGACTTGAGCGCCCGCCCTGGCCTGAGATCGAGAAGGTTCAGCAGGTTGGCGCTGAACGCGATCACAAGCGTCGCGGCGATCCACCACCCGGCAAGCGACGCCGCCGAGGCGTTCTGGGCATCCGACTGCCCTGCCGATGCATGCCTGCCGTAGACGGCGGCCACCAGCCCGATCCCGAGCATCTTGAGACCCCCGGTGCTGAGCCGGCCCGCGGCAAGCGCGCGCAGGTGCCCACGAAAGCCTTTGTCGCCATGCGTGCCGAAGACGTCATCAACCATGCCGAAGACGACCGCGCTCATCGTGAGGATGATCGGTACAGCGTAAAGAGGCATAGTGAGCGGCCCGTCGAACAGGAGCATCTCCACGCTCCCGTACGGCGCCCCGAGCGCCGACCCTACGACATCGAGAAGGGTGCTCGTGACCAGCAGTGACACCGCCCACACGGCCCACACCAGCCCGAGGCCGAGGAAGACCGGTCTGCCTCGGTGGTTGGTGGCGCGCAGAGGCGAACTCTCGAGCGACGGCGCCAGAGCGCGCATCGCAAGAGCGGGGACCACCCATGCCGCCGTCAGCGCACAGGCCAGTGCGATCGCATACGCGGCCAGGCGCGTCACGCCTTCACCGGCCCCTCAGCGGACATGATGCGCGCCAGCATCACGTGCAGGAGGCTGCCCGTGATGTACAGCATGACGAGCGCCGGGATCACGATGCCTGAATCCTCTGTGAAGTATCCCGCCACGCTGCCCCACAGCGCCGCTGTCATCGCGACCGCGAAGGACGGGTACGCCTTCAGCGTATCGGCGAAGACGCCGTGCGGCCGCCAGCGCATGAAACCGAGGAACGCCAGGATGGCGATCATGAGGATGGACCAGTTCGTCGCGCGCAGGACCCGCCAGTTCGTCTCGGCCTTGCGCTCCACGAGCAGCCACAGCTCGCCCATGCCGCCGCTGCTGGCGCTCTCCCACGCCCTACCGAGGTGCGTCTGCTCTCCGGAACCAGAGGCGAGGTCGTAGACAGAGAAGCCGGCCACCACCAGCAGGATCACCCCGAACATCGCGCCCACGGCCAGCCAGGTGATGCGGCGCCCGTTCAGGTGGAGCCACAGGATGCCGAACGCCACGGTCCCCCACGCGATGACTCCGACGTTAGCCCCTAACCACGGTGCCGCCGCCGCGACGACCACGAGCGCGCCGAGGAGCACGGGGCCCACTCGCCGCAGGGGTCCTGCCACTTTGCGCTCTCCGAGCGTGTCGAGCAACAACCCGAAGCCCGCAAGCGCCCCACCGACCACGATGCTCGCCCCTTCGTTGCCCAGGCCGTAGTAGCGCGCCCCTAGCAGCGGCGAGTAGCTGAACATGCCCGAGAACGACAGCGGTGCCCCGGCCAGCTGATCGGCCAGCAGCACTCCTGCGGTGGACAGGCCGATGACGGCGAGAGCTGCCCGAGCGCCCCAGCGGCCACCGATAGCGGCGGTGATGGCGTAGACCACGACCGTCGTCGCCAGGAACACTGCCGCGACACCCCCCACCGTCTGCGGCCGCAGGGAGAACACGTACATGAGGGTTGCGGAGACAGGCATGGACAGCAAGAAGAGGATCAGGTGTGCGAACAGGCGCGCGACCCGTCCGCCCCACGTCCCGATCGCGCGCTGCATCGGCCGAAGGAGGGCCGCGCAGGCCAGCAGGATCATCACGGTCATCGTGATGTAAGAGTTCTGAACGGCGGGCCGGACCGTGTCGACCGCCACCGCTGTCGCGTTGGCCTCCGTGAGGTACGTCACCCTGTCCTCGGCCGATTCACCCTGCCGGGCGGCCCGGGCTGGGTTGCCGAGCATCTCCACAGGCCGGTCCACCCCGAGTACCGCAAGCACCGTGGCAGCCACATCGAGATCGGTCATGAGCCCCTCGCGTTGCGTCGAGGAGGAGTACACGAGTCCTCCATCGAACCCGCCTCCCGCGATCACGACAGGGCCGAAGCCGCTCGGACCGGTCGCCGGGCGGGCCTGCGCGGTCGAGACGATCATCAGCACGCCGCCTTCCGGAAGCCCAGCAAGAGCCATGGCCACGGTCTGGTCCACCGTCCGGGCCGCGGAGCGCCGGTGCTCCTTGGCGGCCTGCGGCGACGCATCGGCGGTGAAGTTGAACATCCGTTCGGTATCGCCTGGGTCGAGAACCAACATGCCGGGACCGCCATACAGGACCAAACGGGTCATTGCGTCGGTGTACGCCGCGTCCAAGGCGGTGACGTCGGTGGCGCAAACGATCGGGAGCTTTGCCGCCGTTCTGGAGGGAGTCGATGCTTTGGTCTTTACCGGGGGGATCGGGGAGCACTCCTGGGAGGCCCGATCGGCGGTCATGAAGAAGATTGGCTTTTTGGGAGTGAAAGAGGAGGCTCTCTCCAACCGGTTCGCCTCGGGAGACCGGACGATCTCAACGCC
>JAJZRZ010000023.1 GCA_021850085.1 Actinomycetes bacterium
GCTCGGCGAAGCGCATCGCGAGCGACTTCGGTCGGCAGCTCATGCTCTCCCATGATGACGAGCACCGCCAAACCTCCGGCCGGGTCGATGTGCGCGGTCATCTTCCTCGGGTGGCGCGTGCTGCTGATGGTGAACCCGCCACGCAACGCGGCGGCTACGTTGTCCGCGTGCCCCTCGATGCCGATGGCAAGCTCGAGCAGGCGGCGGCGGCCCAGCCTGCCTTCGGCAAGCGTGTCGGCCAGCACGAGCCCGCCCACGATCGCTGCGGCCGACGACCCCAGCCCCCGGCCCACCGGGATGCCGTTGTGACATGTGATCTCGGCGCGCAGCTCGGGACGGCCGATCTCAGCGAACAAGCGGGCGGCGGCGCGCGCCACCTGGTTGTCGACGCCGGACGGCAGGCTACCCGCGCCTTCACCTTGCACCTCCACCGACCACTCGTCGGACAGATGCGCCTCGAACTCGTTGTACAGGCCGAGCGCCAGCCCGAAACAGTCATAGCCCGGCCCGAGGTTGGCCGAGGATGCGGGAACCGCAACCCGGACCGTCATGCGCCTACAACTCCTCGACCCGAAGCACCGTGCCCACCGAATCCAGCGCATCCAGCGCGGCCATCGTTGCCAGCGCCGCCTGAACGTCGCGCTCAGCGGCTGCGTGGGTGATCCACACGATCTCAGCGTCACCCTCGGCCGCACGCTTCTGGATCACCGAGGCGATGGACACCCCGTTCTCGCCGAAAACGCTCGCGATCGCGGCGAGGACCCCCGGCTCGTCGCGGACGTGCAGCCGGACGTAGTAAGAGCTCGAGAGATCCTCGATGGAGCACAGCGGGAGGCTCTCGCTGCACGTGCAGCCCACGAGAGCCCGGCAGTCGCCCTGTATGTGACGCGCCGCCTCGATCACGTCGCCCATCACAGCCGATGCCGCAGGCAGAGATCCGGCGCCTTCACCGAAGAACATCGTCTCGCCGACTGCATCGCCGACGACGTAGATGGCGTTATGGACCCCGTTCACCTTGGCGAGCGGGTGCCCGGCGCGGATCATCGTGGGATGCACGCGGACATCGATGCCGCCCGCCGTGCGCCTGCCGATGGCCACCAGCTTGATCTCATAGCCTGCCTCACGCGCGTAGGCGATGTCATCGGGCGTGATCGACCGGATGCCCTCGGCGGGGACGTCCTCCAGGCAGACGCGCGAGTTGAACGCGATCGAGGCCAGGATGGCGATCTTGGCGGCGGCGTCGAGGCCGTCCACGTCGGCCGTGGGATCCGCCTCGGCAAACCCGCGCTCCTGCGCCTCGGCGAGCGCCGCGTCGTAGTCGAGACCCGCCTCGGCCATGCGGCTGAGCATGTAATTGGTGGTGCCGTTGACGATGCCGTACACGGCCTGGATCTCGTTGCTCACGAGGCTGTGCTTGAGCGGGCCGATGATGGGGATGCCCCCACCCACCGCGGCTTCGAACAGCACGTCCACACCGGCCTCGGCCGCCGTGTCAAGCACCTCTCGTCCGTGGGTGGCCATTAGCGCTTTATTCGCCGTCACCACGGACTTGCCGGCGGTGAGAGCGTCGAGCACGATCGAACGCGCCGCGCCCGTCCCGCCGATGAGCTCGACCACGATGTCGATGGCAGGGTCGTTGACGATCTCCGACGCGTCGGTGGTGAAGCGCGCCGGCTCGATGCCCAGCTCCGCCGCCCGTGCCTCGTCGCGGTCGGCGCACTTGACGAGCGCGAGGTCCACACCAGCGCGCGTCCGGTAGTGATCGGCATGCCGTCGCAGGATCTCCACGACGCCGCCGCCTACGGTGCCGAGCCCGATGAGGCCGATGTTGATGGTCTTCATGACCGCCCTCCGCCCTTGCTCGCTTGCGGGAATGCCATTGTAGCCGAGCCTGTTACGGCCCAGCCGTCACCGCTATCCGATGTCGCAGCGCATGAGGTCGTCGTAAGTCTCACGGCTGACCACCGTACGCGCCTGCCCGTCCCGCACGAACACCACGCCGGGGCGGACCTGCTTGTTGTAGTTGCTGCTCATCGAGTGGCAGTACGCTCCGGTGGCGCAGACGGCGATGATGTCGCCGGTCTCCACGGGCTGGATGTGCACGTCACGCGCGATGAGGTCGCCGGTCTCGCAATGCTTGCCAGCGATGGTGACCACCTCGGTGCGCGGATGTCCGGCCTTGTTCGCCACGAGGCACTCGTAGCGCGCGCCATACAGGGCGGGCCTGATGTTGTCGGTCATGCCGCCATCGACGGCAACGTACGTACGGATGCCAGGCAGCTCCTTGACAACACCGACCGCGTAAAGCGTGATGCCCGCGTTGGCCACTACAGCGCGACCCGGCTCGATCAGGATTCGCGGCACCGGCAGCCCGTGACGTTCGCACTCTGCCTTGATGCCGTCCACGACCACCTTGCCGAACTCCTCGATCGTGGAGGGTTCGTCGGCAAGACCGTACTTGATGCCGATGCCGCCGCCCACGTCGAGGTCACGCACGGTGTGCCCGGTCTCCTCGCGCACCTGCCGCATGAAGTCCACCATGACCTCGATGGCCTTGCTGTAGCTTTGCAGTGCGAAGATCTGGCTGCCGATGTGCATGTGCAGGCCGGCGAAATCGATGCCGGGCAGCTCGCACGCGCGCTTGGCACCCTCCATGGCAAGGCCGTGGTTGAGGCCGAATCCGAACTTGGAGTCCTCCTGACCGGTTTGGATGTAGCCGTGGGTGTCAGGCTTGATGCCGGGAGTCACTCGCAGCAGGACCGCCTGGGTGACGCCACGCTCGCTCGCGATCGCACTGATGCGCTCGAGCTCGAGCACCGAGTCCACCACGATCCGGTCCACTCGCGCGTCGATCGCCTCGGTGATCTCGGCGAGCGTCTTGTTGTTGCCGTGCACCTGGATCCGGGATGCCGGCACGCCGGAGGCGAGAGCGATGGCGAGCTCGCCGCCGCTCGCGCACAGCACCATGCAGCCCTCCTCGTGCACGATCCGGCACATCGCCTTGCACATGAACGCCTTCGCGGCGTAGACGGTCTCGACATCGCGCCAGTGATAGGTTGTCCACTTCTGGAACTCGCGAAGCTGGTGGCGGATGTGCTCCTCGTCCATGACGTACAGGGCCGTGCCCATCTCGCGAGCCAGCTCGACCATGTCCACGCCACCCACCCGCAGTCGTCCATCTTCGATCGTAGCCGTCATCGGCAGCACCGAGGAAAGGTCAGCGTGCGGGTCGTGCGCCTGTTCGGGCACCGGTTCGTTCAGCGTGTCGAAGCCCATGGGTCTGCTCCCCCATCCGAGCGGCGTGCAGTGTGAACGAACACCATACCACGCGCGATGCCCCTCACATACGCTGCGGGGCGTTCACTCCGAGCAGGCCGAGGGTGGTGGCGAGCACGATACGCGAGGCGTCGGAGAGCGCGAGCCGCGCGCTGCGGAGCACGGGATCGTCCACGACCACTTGGCAGTGAGTGTAGAACTGGTGGAACGCGGAAGCGAGATCCTCGGCATAGGTGGTGAGCTTGTGTGGCGCACGCTGCCTCGCCGCCACCTCGACCACATCGCCGAACTCGGCGATCTTGCGCAGCAACCCCAGCTCCGCCTCGCCCGCGAGCGTACCGGGTTCGGCGCCAAGGAGCGCAAGCGCCTCCGGGGTGACCATGATGCCCCCGGCCACCGCCTCGATGTCCACGCTCTCGTCAGCGGTGTCGGCGCCTGCCGCCTTGCGCAAGATGCTGCAGATGCGCGCGTGGGCGTACTGCACGTAGTAGACGGGGTTATCGGACGACCGCTCCTTGGCAAGCCCGATGTCGAAATCGAGCGGCTGGTCGGTGGAGCGGCGCAGGAAGAAGTAGCGCGCGGCGTCGGCGCCCACCTCGTCGAGCAGGTCCTCGAACGTGACCATCTCGCCGGTCCGCTTGCTCATGCGCACGACCTCCCCATTGCGGAAGAGGTTCACGAGCTGGCCGATGACGACCTCGAGTCCACCTGGATGGCCGAGCGCGGTCACAGCCGACTCCATGCGCTTCACGTACCCGTGATGATCGGCACCCCAGATATCGATCACCAGGTCGAACCCGCGGTCGAACTTGCCGGCGTGGTAGGCGACGTCCGCGGCGAAGTACGTGTAGCTGCCGTCGGCCTTCTTGAGCACGCGGTCCTTGTCGTCTCCGAAGCCGGAGGAGCGGAACCACACCGCGCCCTCGTGTTCGAAGACGTGGCCTGCGCGCCGCAGACGCTCGATGCCGCGCTCGATGGCGCTCGGACCGCCGCCCTCGCCTGCGGCGTGCAGCGAGCGCTCGGAGAACCATACGTCGAAGTCGACACCCATGCCGTGCAGCACGCGCTTGAGATGCTCGAGCACCTGTGCGTACGCCTTCTCGCGGAAGTGCGCCTCTCGTGCCTCGGGCGCCGCATCCAGCCAGCACGTGGCCTCTTCGGCATGGATCTCGCGCGCGATCTCGATGATGTATGCGCCACGGTAGCCGTCCTCCGGGAACGCCGCCTCGCGACCGCACAGCTCGAGGTACCGTGCCGAGACGCTGGCCGCGAAGACGTCCATCTGGACGCCCGCGTCGTTGATGTAGAACTCGCGCTGCACCTCGTCACCGGCATGCTCGAGCAGGCGCGCGATGCTGTCGCCGAGCGCCGCCCACCGCCCGTGGCCCACGTGCATCGGGCCGACGGGGTTGGCCGAGACGAACTCGACCTGCACGCGCCTGCCGGTGGGCTCGGCGGCGCCGAAGGAGGCTCCGGCGGCCCGGACTCGGGTGACCACTTCCGCCACCACGCCGCGGGACAGGCGGATGTTGATGAATCCGGGTCCCGCCGTCTCCACCGACTCGGCGACACCCGCAAGCGCGGAGCGCAGCTCCCCGGCCACGATCTCGGCAACCACGCGAGGAGGCATGCCAGCCGCCTTGGCCGATACGAGCGCTATGTTGGTGGCCCAGTCGCCGTGAGCCGGGTCGCGCGGGCGCTCGACGGACACCTCGGGGACCGACGGAAGCGGAAGCTTGCCGCTTTCGATGGCCGAGGCTACGGCGGCGGCTATGGCTGCGTTGAGGGTCTCGCGCACAGGTGCTCCTCAGGCGGGCGGACCGGGCACTCAGAATACCATCGGCGTAAGCGACGCGCAGACTGGCGGTTTCGGGCTGGGTGGCCCGCCGTCCGTCACTTCTCCGGAGCGGATGCCCCAAGACGTCCTCATCCGTCGTCGGGTGGGCGCCGATAGTAGCTCCATACACCAACGAAGGAAGGTGCTGGGCATCGATGGGACTGCTCGATTCACCCGAGATCTCGACTGAAGGACGCAAAGTCACTCACGTGCGCGTGGACCGCATAGGCTCAGCGGGCGCGAAGAGCCTGTGGTGGGTGGCGCTCGCCTTCGAGGACGGATCCACCAAGCCGTCAGGCATGTTCACGGATCGCGACTCGGCTCACCAGCTCGGCAGTGAGCTCGCCGCGTCATGGGGCGTGGACGTCCACGTCACCCACGTCGTCTGACCCGCACGCCTTCGGTAGCGGCGGAGTCGCCTGCGCGTCGTCGTCTCGATGCGGCGTCGCACGCTCGGTTGCGCCAGTTCCCAGACGTCCGGGTCGCGGCCCCACCCTGCCCGCAGCATCAGGTGCCTGTGCCCCAGGCGGCCGTGCGCGACGGCGTCCTGCGCCGCATGAAGCGCCCATCCGAGCAGACGCAGGTCTCGCCCGCGAGCAGCCTGTCGCAGGTACCGCTCCGACCACAACCACGCCATCGGCGAGAAGTGCCGCGTGATGTTGAGCAGCGAGGCACTTGCCGGATAGCGCACGTCGTAGGAGACGTCCGCCGAGGCGATCAGATCGGCCTCTGGCGCCGAAAATCCCTCCTCGAGCGCCCAGCGCCGGGTCAGGTGGAAGTGGACTTCAGGGCCCATGACTAGCGGTGGTAGGGCTCGCCGCGGATGATCCGGAAGGCACGGTAGAGCTGTTCCAGCAGCACGACGCGCGCAAGCTGGTGCGGGAGGGTCATCGGGCCGAGGGAGAGACGCTCGTCGGCCCGGCGCACGACATCGGGGTGCAGGCCGGCCGCTCCGCCGATGACGAACGTCACGTTGGGCCTGCCGCCCGTGCCGAGTCCCTCCACCAGGGATGCGAACTGCTCCGAGGAGCGTGCCGGTCCCGTGATGTCGAGCGCCACCACCGTCGAGGAGTCCGGGATCGCTCGCCAGACGTCGGCGGCTTCGGCCTCAAGCGCGCGGCGCTCGTCGGCCGTGACGTCGCGATCGGCCACCTCGGCCACCTCGACGCGCGCGTACGGCGCGAGCCGCTTCAGGTACTCGTCAGCCGCGTCACGCCAGTGACGCTCCTTGAGACGTCCGACGGCCACCACCGTCACTCTCACCGGCGGTCCGCATCCGACCCGAGAGTGGCGCGCAACGTCACCCTCTCCTCGCCCCTCACGATCTCCACGGCGACCACGTCCCCGATCTGATGCGACCGGACCGCGGCGAACACGTCCTCGACACCCTCGACGCGGATGTCCCCGATGCGCACGATGATGTCGCCCGCCTCAATCCCCGCCTGCTCGGCGGGAGAACCGGGCGAGACGTTGTCTACGAGCGCCCCAGAGTCGACCGACAGATCGAAACGACCCGCTATCGCGGGACTTATCGTCATCGTCGAGACACCCAGGAACGGGTGGATGGCCTCCCCTGTGGCGATGAGGTCGTCCGCTATCTGGCGCGCATAGTCCACCGGGATCGCGAAGCCCACCCCCGCCGACTGCGCCGTTCCGCCGGTTTGGATGAGCGTGTTGATGCCGATGAGCCGTCCCTGCGCGTCGGTGAGGGCGCCGCCCGAGTTGCCCGGGTTGATGGCCGCATCGGTCTGGATGAGACTCGTGTACGCGGTCACCGCGGCACCGGCCCGTTCGGCAAGGCTCGAGCGGCCGAGGGCGGAAACGATGCCCGTGGTGACGCTCTGGTCGAGACCGAACGGGCTGCCGATGGCCACGACCGGCTGTCCGACCCTGAGCTCGTCGGACGAGCCGAATTCGATGGCGGGAAGCCCGGTGCGCTCGACCTTGATCACCGCGAGGTCGCTTGAAGGATCGCGCCCCACGACGGTGGCGGGCAACTCCTCCACCCCGACCGAGACGATGAGCGTCTCGGCATCGGCGATCACGTGGTCGTTGGTGAGGATGTAGCCGTCCGAACGGATGATGACGCCGCTCCCATTGCCCACCACCTGGGTGACGAGCCGCCCGGTGAAGGGATCACGCGCGACGGCCTCGACCCCGATGTTGACGACCGACGGCGTGACTTTCTCGGCCACGGCCTCGGCGAAACCGATCTCGTCCGTGGTCCGTATGATCACCTCGGCGTCGGCGGACTCACGTTGGGGTTGCTCCGAGCCCGGCACGCCCCACACGAGCATGGCGGCCACCATCACGATGCCCGCGCCGGCAAGCGAGCCGAACAGCGCCGACACGAGCGACAGGAGGCACCCGCTACCCGTCTTGCGCGTGGGAAGCCCCACCGCCGGTGGCCCCGGCTCGTCGGATGCCGACGGCTGAGACCCGGATCCCGGCATCGCCATCACGCCACCTCTCTTCTCCGGCACGAGCGTGCCGTTGTCACTTTGTCTACCCAAACAGCGGGGCAAGCGCCACCGCCACGTCCCGGAAGCGCAGTTCAAGCAGACCGAGAAGCGGCGATGCGAAGAGGCCCAGCGCGAGGACGATCAGCGTGGCGATGGCGAACGTGGCCGCAGCCGGCACGTTGCGCGGAGGCACCGGCGCATCCGAACGCTCGCCGAAGAACACCCGCCGCACGACCCGGAAGTAGTAGCCGGCGGACACGACGCTCATCGCGATGGCCACGAGCACGGGCCACAGCTGACCGCCGCTCACGGCCGAGGTGAACAGATACAGCTTGCCGAAGAAGCCTGCCATCGGCGGGATACCCACAAGCGACAGCAGCCACACCAAGGACGCCCACGCGAGAGCCGGCCGTCGAGCGGCGAGCCCGGCAAGGTCGTCGAGCGCGACCCCCTCCTCGGCACCCAGCAGCATGATGGCCATTGACGGGACGGCGTAGGCGAGCGCGTAGAACACCGCCGCCGTTCCTCCGGATGCCCCTGAGGACAAGGCGAGCAGAAGATAGCCGGTGTGCGCCACCCCCGAGTAGGCCATGAGCCGGCGAAGGTCGCTTTGCGGGAACGCGGCCAGATTACCGACCAGCATGGAGAGGACCGCGGCGGCGACCACCACGGTCGCCGTGTCCGGCGAGGCCGGAAGCGCGCCGAGGAGCTGCGCTAGCGCGATCGTGCCGGCCAGCTTCGGCACGGTTGAGACGTAGGCGACCGACGGAGCCTGCGCGCCCTCGTACGCATCCGGCGTCCAGTAGTGGAACGGTGTGGCCGACAGCTTGGCGAACATGCCGACGAGCACCAGGACGACGGAGACCTGCAGGAGCGCGCCCGGGGGCGCAGAGGAGAGGGCGGCGTAAGAAGTGGAGCCGGCGACGCCGTACACGAACGAGAGGCCGTACAGCATGACCAGGCTTGTGAGCATCGACAGAAGGAAGTACTTGAGCGCACCCTCGAGCCCGCGTGCGTCGGTGCGACGGTAGCCCATCAGAACGTACGCCGGCATCGTGGAAAGCTCGAGTGAGATGAACAGCACGATGATGTCTTGGGCCGAGACCATCAGCATCCCGCCGAGGGACGAGAGCAGCGCGAACGCCGCCGCCTCGCGCGAGCGGTCCGCGCCGAGGCCGCGCCCGGCCACCCACAGCAGCCACAGTGCGGTGAGGCTCGCGATCGACGCGCGGCCGAAGACCGCCACGGCGTCCAGCTCCATCACGCCGCCGAACAGCTCGCCGGAGGGACCGATGAGCGCGACGGCAACCGCGGCCGCAAGGGCGCATCCCGCGCCGAGCCACGGCCCGAGGCGGCGCTCATCGGCACCCGCGAACAGCGCGGCGAGCGCCCCCGCAAGCACGAGGAACTCGGGGATGAGGGCTGCGAGCTCGGTCATCTAGATGCCGCCCATCAGGGCGAGGATCGTCTGAACCGGGCCGTCGGTGAAACGCAGGAGGGAGTCCCAGTACACGCCGACGATCAGCGTCAGGGCGACGAGCGGCATCAGTACCGCCACCTCGGTCCGCGTGAGGTCGCCGATCGGAGCGACCGCCTCACTCGGCGTGCCGAGCACCACGCGTTGCACGAGCCACAACATGTACGCGGCTGCCAGCAGCACGCCCGCGGCCGAGATGATCACCCAGCCGGGCCACAGGTGGGACGACCAAGCGCCGAGCAGGCTCAGGAACTCGCCGACGAAGCCCGAGAGCCCAGGGAGCCCGAGCGAGGCGAAGGATGCGAACGCGAGCAGCCCCGCAGCCACGGGGACCTTCGATGAGAGGCCGGAGACCTCGGAGATGGTGCGCGTATGGGTGCGCTCGTAGACCATACCCACCAAGAAGAAGAGCATCCCCGTGACCACGCCGTGGCTGAACATCACCGCAACCGCCCCGTTGAGTCCCGCGGGCGTGAGAGACGCGATCCCGAGCATCACGAAGCCCATGTGCGACACCGAAGAGTACGCGACGAGCTTCTTCATGTCGGTTTGCGCGAAGGCGAGCGCGGCACCGTAGACTATCGAGACCGCCGCGAGCGCAGCGATGAAGCCGCTCCACTCACGAGCCGCGTCGGGCAGGATCGGCAGCGAGATCCGTAGGAAGCCGTAAGAGCCCATCTTGAGCAAGATGCCGGCGAGAAGGACCGACGCAGCGGTCGGCGCCTCCACGTGCGCGTCCGGAAGCCAGGTGTGCAGGGGGAAGACCGGCACCTTCACAGCGAAGCCCAGGAAGAAGGCGGCGAACACCCACCACTGGAAGTTCGCGGGCAGACCGCCGGCCTCGGCCATCACCAGCATGTCGAACGTCCCGGTCTGAAGGTAGAGCGCGATGATGCCAACCAGCATGAACACGCTGCCCAAGAGCGTGTAGAGGAAGAACTTGATCGCGGCGTACTCGCGACGCGGACCGCCCCAGGTGCCGATGAGGAAGTACATCGGGACGAGCACGAGCTCCCAGAACACGTAGAAGAGAACGAAATCCATCGCCACGAACACGCCGTTCATGCCGACTTCGAGCAAAAGGAGCATGGAGAACCACAGCGCCGGCTTCTTCTCGGTACGCCACGAAGCCACGATCGCGAGCACCGTGAGCAGCGCGGAGAGCAGCAGCATGGACAGCGACATGCCGTCCACCGACAGGTGGTACGTGATGCCCACCTGCGGCACCCACGGCACCTTCTCGGCGAACTGCATCCCGGCGGACGTGTCGAACCCGGCGACCAGAAGCGCGACGAGCGCGAGGTCCACCACCGCGACGACCATCGCCGTCATCCGGACCGCGGACGCGCGCTTGTCGCCGAGCAGCGCCACGGCGACGGCGCCGAGCAACGGCAGGAAAACGATGAGGGTCAGCAGAGGGAACTGCACGCTATGCCCCTTTCACCAGGATGAAGATGACGAGGAGCACCACGGCTCCGGCCACGAGCGTCTGATAGCCGCGGACGCGGCCAGACTGGAGCGCACGGACCCGCGCACCGGCGGCCTTCACGACCGCGGCTGTCCCATTCACGAGCCCGTCGATCACCGTCACGTCGAACGCACGGCCGGCGTCCGACATGCGTACCCACAGCTTGGCTGCGCCGTTGACCGCACCATCGACCACGTGTGCGTCGAAGCGTCCGAGAGCGTGGGTCGCGGCTATGTACGGTCTGACGAGGAAGTGCTCGTAGGTGAGGTCGAGATAGAGCTTGTTGGCCAGCACCCCGTACACGTTAGCGTACCGCTGCTTGAGCGCCCTCGTGTTCACCACCTGGGTGGTTCTGCCGTACACGAACCACCCGAGCACCATGCCCGCGACCGCGACAGCCGTGGACGTTCCGGCGAGCAACGGGTCGGGCCACGGGATCTTGTAGCCGAGGTAGTCGCCCAAGACCGGACCGAAGAAGCCGATCACGGCCGTGATCGCCGCAAGCGCGACCATCGGCACGAGCATGGAGCGGTGGCCCTCGCGCAGCTCGGCCTGTTGAGTGGGGCCCGTGAACACGCGGAACCACAGCCGGGCTACGTAGAAAGCAGTCACGAAAACAGCCACCAGCGCAAAGCCGAGGGCCACGTACTGGTGCTCGTGATACAGCACCGTGAGGATCTCGTCTTTGGACCAGAACCCTGAGAACGGGACGATACCCGCGAGCGCGAGCGCGCCGGCACCGAAGGCGATCGAGGTCGTGGGGAGACGCTTGGCGAGCCCACCCATCTGCCGCATGTCCTGCGTATGCGCGGCGTGGATGATCACGCCGGCGCCCAGGAAGAGCAGCGACTTGAAGTAGGCGTGAGTCACGAGGTGGTACAACCCCGCGGTCGCGTTCCCGGCTCCGAGCGCGATGAACATGAAGCCGAGCTGGCTTACGGTGGAGTACGCGAGCACCTTCTTGATGTCGTGCTGGACCGCCGCGAGCAGGCCCGCCAGGATCGCGGTGGCGAGCCCCACCACGAGGGTGACGGTGAGCGCCACGCCGCTCGCCTCGAAGACGGGAAACGCACGCACCACGAGGAACACGCCGGCGGCCACCATCGTCGCGGCGTGGATGAGCGCGGAGGCCGGCGTGGGACCGGCCATCGCATCAGGCAGCCAGACGTGCAGCGGGAACTGCGCCGACTTGCCCATCGCGCCGAACAGCAGCAGGAGGGCCACGGTGGTAGCCGCTTCCGCGCTCCATTCGTGCGCGTACAGCACCGTCGCGAAATCGAAGGCGCCGACCTCGGCGAACATCACGGCAAGCCCGAGCATGAAGCCGATGTCGCCCACGCGTGTGGTGAGAAACGCCTTCATCGAGGCCTGGCGCGGCGCCTCCTGCTCGTGCCAGAAGCCGATGAGCAGAAACGAGCACAGGCCCATGATCTCCCAGCTCATGAACAGGCCGAGGAAGTTGTCCGAGAGCACGAGCGCGAGCATCGCCGCCGTGAACAGGGACAGGACCGCGTAATACCAGCCGATCCGGTCCTCGCGGTGCATGTACCCGAGCGAATAGACCTGCACAGCCAAGCCCACCACGGTCACGACCAGCAGCATGACCGCCGAGGCGGGCTCGAGCTGGAAGCCGAGCGAAAGCGCGGTCTCGCCGATGCGGGCGAGCACGAACGAGGCGTGGTATGCGGGCTCCTCGGCGTAACCTCCCGGCCAGACCGCGGCGAACGCCGCGATCGACAGAAGCAGCGATCCTCCCGCCGCGGCCACCGCGAGCGGGACGAGCCGGTTGCGCGTGGCGCGGGACAGCGGCGCGAGCACCGCGAAGGCGAGCGCCGGGAGTGCGGGGATGGCGAGGACATACGTCATTCGGCTACCCCCTCAGCTCCTGGACGGCATCCAGCTCGACGCTGCGCCTGCTGCGGTAGATCGCCAGCACCAGCGCCAGCCCCAAGCCGATCTCGGCGGCGGAGACCACCATCGAGAAGACCGCGAAGATCTGGCCGTCCATGGACACGGGTGTGAGGAAGCGCGAGAGCGCGACGAGGTTGATGTTGACCGCATTGGCCATGAGCTCGAGCGACATGAGCACGTGCACGGCGTTCCTGCGCGAAAGGGCGCCGTACAACCCGATGCTGAAAAGAAGTGCGGCAAGCACGAGCAGATGGGTGAGCCCGACCGCCATCTACTCGTCACCGCCCGTCCACCACACGGCGCCCACAAGCGCCACCAGCAGCACGAGCGAGGCGATCTCGAACGGCAGCGCCCACGTGGTGAACATCTCTATGCCGAACGTCTCGATCCCAGGGACCTCGTCGGGCATCGGGGCTATCGCAGGCCGGAAGTGTGCGAGCGCAAGAAGCAGCGATCCGCCGAAGAACGCTGCGAGTGCGAGCGAACCCCACGCGGGCGGATACGGACGGATGGCGTCCTCCCGCCTTCGCAGCGTGAGCATCACCGTGAACAGCGTGAGCACGGCCACCGCGCCTGCGTAGACCAAGACCTGCACGAGGGCGAGGAACTCGGCCGACAGCAGCAGGTAGATGCCTGCCGTGGCGACCATGACCTCTAGCAGCCAAAACGCCGCGTGCACGACATTGCGGGTGGCCATCATCGCCACGGCGCCGCCGACCGCCGCGAAAGCGAGCAGGTAGAACGCCGGAGCGGAGAGCGTCTCAGACACCGGCCTCGCCTCCTTCTGGGGGAGCCGGGGGCGCCCCGGCGGCCGACGCGGACGCAGGCGCATCGGCGGCTTCACGCTCCGCCTTGTGGCGGGCAGTCGAGGCGGCATCCACGTTCTCGAGCAGGTTCTCGTTGAGCGCGGCGCGATCGGTTGTGGCCAGTTCGTACTCGTGGCTCATGCAGATGGCGTCGAACGGACAGCTCTCCACGCACAGACCGCACATCATGCACGCGCCCAACTCGTAGGAGAACCGGTCTATGTGCTTGCTCTTGTCCTCGCGCGTCTCGACGTCCAAGCCGAGGATGTGGTCGGGGCACACGCGCACGCAGGCAAGGCACGCCGTACACCGCGGAGTGCCGTCCGAGAAGTACTTCGGCCGTACGGCCCAGCGCGAGCGTTCTGGCAGTTCGAGCTTCTTGTAC